>JBPCNM010000250.1:0-3712 GCA_051001255.1 Solirubrobacteraceae bacterium | reverse complement strand
CCGAAGTCGGTCAAGAAGAAGATGAAGACGCCGGCCTTCGCCGCCGCGGTCGACCGCGACGAGCTGCGCGAGGGCGCCGCCGCCCTGGGCGTCGACTTCGACGAGCACCTCGCGTTCGTGATCGCCGCGCTGGAGGAGCACTCCGACCAGCTGGAGCTCAACGGGTCGCCCGCCAATGCCTGATCCGCTGAAGATCGTCGTCCTCGACGGCGACGAGACCGGCCAGGAGCTGCTCGAGCAGGCGATCCGGGTGCTCGATCCCGAGGTGTGCGGCGCGCAGAACGAGCTCGAGCACCACGACCTGTCGCTCGCGCACCGGCGCGAGACGCGCAACGCCTGCGTGACGGAGGCCGCCGCCGCCATGCGCGCCGCCGGTTTCGGCATCAAGGCCGCGACGGTCACGCCGGAGGGCTCCGACGACGTCGGCTCCCCCAACCGCATCCTTCGCGAGGAGGTCGGCGGCAAGGTCATCGTCCGAACCGGGCGCCGGATTCCGGGCGCCGTCGGGCCCGTCTCGGGCGTGCACTACCCGATCTCCGTGGTGCGCATGGCGGTCGGCGACGCCTACGGCGCCGAGCAGTGGCGCGAGGGCGAGGAGGGCTCGGTCGACGAGGTCGCGCTCCGGACCGAGCGGATCACGCGCGGGACCTGCCGGGCGGTGGCGGAGTTCAGCTTCCGCGCCGCCGAGCGCGCCGGCGCGCGCGTGTACGGCGGACCGAAGTGGACGGTCTCCCCCGTGTACGAGGGCATGCTCAAGGAGGAGCTCGACGCCGCCGCCGAGCGCCATCCCGAGGTCGAGTACCGGCCGGTGCTGATCGACGCGACCTACGCCGGGCTGATCGGCGGCGCCGCCGACGTCCCGCTCGTGATCCCGGCGCTCAACCGCGACGGCGACTGCCTGTCGGACCTCGTGATGCCGGTGTTCGGCTCGATCGCGGGCGCGGAGTCGATCCTGCTCGGCTTCGATGCGGACCTGGCCGTCGACGTCGCGATGGCCGAGGCGCCGCACGGCACGGCGCCGTCGCTGCAGGGCAAGGACCTTGCGAACCCGATGGCGATGATCCTCGCGTGCGCGGCCGTGATGGGCCAGGCCGCGGCGAAGGGGCATGCCGGCGCCGAGCGGGCGTCGCGCGCGATTTACGAGAGCACGCTGGAGACCACGGCGGGCGGCACCAAGACGTTCGACCTCGGCGGGCAGGCCACCACGACGGAGTTCACCGGCGCGGTGGTCGAGAAGATCAGGACGAAGGTCGAGATCTGGTCGTCGCTCGGCCCGTCCGTGTAGCCGGCAGCCCGGCGGCAAGGCGCTCGGGATCGCTCAGGTGGCGCGACCTGCGCCGGACGTAGAGCAGCCGCTGGACGCAGAGCACGGCGGTCCCGGACACGAGGATTGACCCGAGGTTGATCCCGAGCTGGGCCAGGCTCCCGCCCATGCTGGACCAGTCCCGGTAGGCGGATGCGAGGCCGACGCTCGCGGCGGCGGGGATCGTGGTCACGGAGATCAGCACGCCGATCAGGGCGCCCGACTTGGCCCTGCTGAGGCTGAGCATGCCGGCGGCGCCGGCGCAGGCGGCCATGCGTGTCGATCAGCTCGATCGAGATGGCGCCCTCCCGCTGGACGCCCAGTTCCTTGAGATCGGAGATGATGACGCTCGCGTCCTCGCGCGTGACGTCGGCCAAGATCACGTCGCCTTCGGGGCGGCGCGCCGCGCCCGGCAGGAAGACGAGCGAGCCTACAGCGGGCGCCGGGGATCTTCCCCGGCGCCCGTGCCGGGTCTCCTACCCGCCGGCGAAGAACGCGTCGCGGGCCGCGAGGGCCGTGTCCGGGAAGTCCGAGAACACCCCGTCGATGCCGAGCGCGTAGAACAGCATGTACTCCTCGGCCGGGTCGCCCTGATAGTCCGAAGCGAGTCGCCGGGGCTCGTTCCGGAACGTCCACGTGTGGACGTCGAGGCCCCGGTGGTGCGCGCGGCGGATCAGCGACGTCGGCCGCTCGAGCTTGCGGTCGCGCTCGTCGACCACGCCGTCGCCGGTGACGTCGTCGGCGTCGCCGTCGCCATTCGCATCCGTCCCGCTGGTCGGAACGATATACGGCTTCCACGGAGCGACGACGTCGGCGTAGGTGGCGATCTCGTCGAGTCCGGCGTTCGTGGCGAAGAACCCGTACGTGCGGCCGGTCAGGGCGGGGTCGCCCGAGACGGTCCAGTCGTAGGGGCGCAACGAGGTCTGCTCGTAGACGAGGCTGCCGTCGAGGGCAACGTCCCAAGCGTCGACGAGCTGGACCAGCTGCACCCGTGTGAGTCGGTTCAGGTAGCGCAGGTTCGCCTGCTCGAAGGACTGGATGTAGACCGGCGCGCGGCGGTGGTTGAGCCCGGCGCGGCGTAGCGCGGCGACCAGGCGGCGCTCGAGCGGGAGGCCGATCTGCTCGTGGAACGTCGGATGCTTGGTCTCGGGGTAGACGCCGACAGGGCGGCCGCGCTCCCGGCCGGCCTGCCTCGCGAGGGCGAGCACCTCGTCGAACGTCGGGATCGAGAACGCGCCGTTGAACTGCTGCGGGCGCTCGGCCATCGTCTGCCTGGCGCGCAGCGTCTTGATCTCCTTCAGGGTGAAGTCGGCTGCGAAGAAGTCCATGATCGGCGCGCCGTCGACCTCGCGGGTGCGCTCGCGGCCGGGAAACTTGACGGCCACGTCCGTGGTGGCGCCGATGTTCGGCTCGTGCCGGGCGATCAGGTGACCGTCCTTGGTCGCGACCAGGTCGGGCTCGATGAAGTCCGCACCCTGCTCGATGGCCAGCGCATAGGCCTCCAGCGTGTGCTCGGGCAGGTAGCCGCTGGCGCCGCGGTGGCCGGTCACGAGCGGCAGCGAGTCCTTGTCTTCGTCGTGCCACCGGGGGTTTGAGTCGTGCGCCATGGCGCCGGGGGCCAGGGCGAGCGAGCACGCGGTGGCAGCCATGACGGCCGTGGCGCGCGAGTGCTTCATTGGATGACCTCTTCCTGGAGGAACGGACGGTTGCGGCGACCCTAGCCGCAAGTGAGCCCACGGTGTGAAGAGATTGCGCGCCCGCTGCGCCGCCCGTGCAAGATGCGTTGCAGCATGCCGGCCGATTTTTTCGCGATCCACAGCGGAATCGGGCCGCGCGCGGGTCAGCCGCCCCTTGTGTTCCGTCCGATCCCGCCCCTATGTTTCCGAACACATGTTCCCAACGCTGACGACACGTCGACCGAACAAGCGCTCGCTGCGCGAGCTGGTGCGCGGTGCCGCGGGAACGGCACTCGAGTTCGCGACGCTGGGCGAGGCAACGCTGGATCGCAGGGGCACGACGGATCCGCCTACCCGGCCGGGTCTGGTCCATCCCGTGCGGCCAGCCGCCCTCACCGCCGCGCACCCGCACCGCCGACGGCTCACTCGTCAGCCAACCACGCGCAGGAGCGGCACCGTCGACCCTCGCGCGCAGGTCTGCCGCACGCCGGTCCATCGCCCGGAGAGCAGGCGGGCCTGATCCGCCCGAAGGCGCCCGGTCTGGGAGGACGGGAGCGCCCGACGGCCTGGCGCTCTCCCCGGAGCGCCGGACCTCATCGCCTCTCGGGCCGCCCCTCACCGGGCGGCCCGAGCGCGTCGCGCGGCCCATGCCGCCCGGGCGGCCCGGGAGCGTCGGAGCGGCGCGGGCTACCCAACCGTACGGGGCCGGCAGAGAGTGTTCCCCGCCGCTCCC
>JBPCNM010000249.1:0-6083 GCA_051001255.1 Solirubrobacteraceae bacterium | reverse complement strand
CAACGGCCGCGCCGGCCAGGCCCGGGAGGCGGTCGGCGCCGTCCATCACCGCGGCCTTGAGCTGGCCCGCGTCCCAATCGGCGCGCACGGCGGCGGCGAGCGCGGCGGCGCCCGCGACGTGCGGCGCGGCCATCGACGTGCCATCCATGATCTCGTAGCCGTCGCCGGTGCCGAAGTACGCGTCCAGGTAGGTGGGGCCGCCGCGCAGGTAGGTGGAGGCGATGTTCTCGCCCGGCGCGAAGAGGTCGACGCTCGTGGCGCCGAAGTTGGAGAACCCGGCGCGCTCGTCGTCGGCGTCGGTCGCGCCCACGCAGAGCACGTTCGGCTCGTCGTACGCGCACGGGTACTCGCTCGCCGGCCCGTCGTTGTCGTCGCCGACGCCATCCCCGCCGCCGTTGCCGGCGGCCACCACGTAGAGCGTCGCCGGGTGATCGTGGATCGCAGCGCGCTCTGCGAGCGAGGAGGAGCTCGAGCCGAGCGACGCGTTGACCACGCGCACGCCGCGGTCACCCGCGTAGGCGAAGGCGGCGGCCACGTCGGCCGCGCTGCCCGTGCCCTGCGCGTCGAGCACGCGCAGCGGCATGAGCGTCGCCTGCGGCGCCACGCCGATCACGCCGATGCCGTTCTCGCCCGCCGCGATCGTGCCCGCCACGTGCGTGCCGTGGCCGTGCGCGTCCTCCGGCTCGGCGTCGTCCTCGACGAAGTCGTAGCCGGGGACCAGGCGCCCGGCGAGGTCGGGGTGCCCGAGGTCGACGCCGGTGTCGGCGACCGCGATCGTGACCCCCGCGCCGCGGGTGGTCGCCCACGCCTCGGGCGCGTCGACGTCGGCGTCCGGGGTGCCGTGGCGCCACCACACGGACTGACCGGTGTTCTGCAGTCCCCACAGCAGCCCGGCGAGCGGATCGGCGGTCGCGTGGCGCAGCTGGTTGGGCTCCGCCCACGCCACGTCGGGGTCGGCGCGCAGGGCAGACAGCGCCGCCGCGCGGCCGTCCCGCGCCCGCACGACCTCGACGCCGTCGAGCGGCAGGTCGCGCTCGGCCCTGACGCCGGCGCGTGCGAGCTCCACCTGCGTGAGGCCGCCGGCGCGCATGACGACGATCTCCTGTGCCACGCTCGCGTCCGCCCGTGCGGAGGCGGCGGGAAGGCAGATGGCCAGGAGCGCGGCGAGGCAGGTGAGGATCACGCGGCGGGCCATGGACCACGTGAATCGGCCCGGTCAGGCGCCGCTTGACGTGCCGGACGGATGTGGCACGGGCGCGCCTGCGGCTAAAGGGCCTGTCGCGCGATCCGTCAGTTGAGCGACGGGTCCGGCGGCATCGTCGAGAGCAGCGCGAACTCGCGGCCCTTGCGCCGCAGCACGACCGCCCAGAGGTTCTCGGGGTCGTCGCCGAACAGCTCCTCGCGGCGTGGCGTCTCGACGATCCAAGCCTCGTCGGCCAGCTCGTCCTCGAGCTGGCCGGGTCCCCAGCCGGCGTGGCCGGCGTAGACGCGCGCACGGCGAATCGCCGTCGCGAGGGCCTCCCCGGCGTCGCTCGGCACGAAGCCGAGGTCCTCCTCCACCAGGACGATCGCCTGTGCGGGATCGTCCCACTCGGCCAGCACGATCACGCCGTTCGGCGCGACCGGACCCCCGACGAACACGATCTCACCCGCCCCGGCCACCCACGAGAGGTCGGGCACCGCCTCGCCCACGGTGGCGCCGGACGGGCGGTTGAGCACGAGGCCCATGGCGCCCTCCTCGGAGTGCTCGGTGATGAGCACGACGGCGCGGTCGAAGTTCGGGTCCTTGAGCGTGGGACCGGCGAGGATCAGCTTGCCGCGCAGCGTGTCCATCAGGCGGGCTGCAGGTCGCGCGCCGGCTCGATCCCCCAGCGGGCCGCCAGCTCGGCCAGCTCCGGCGTGAGCGCCCAGCGGTCCGGCCGCGGCTCGCCCTCGAAGTCGGGCGCGGCGCCCTTGAGCGCCATCGAGCCGGTGTTGTCGCCGATCGCGCGCAGCGCGGCGACGTCCTCGCGGGTGAGCAGGTCGGCCTCGGGCAGGGCGGCGAGCTCCTCGCGCTTGGCCTCGATCGGGCGGGCGAGCGCGCCCGGCTCCTGGATCAGCGTGGGGGCGACGCAGCGGACGGGCGCGTGGGCGAGGTTCCACTGGCACGCGAGCTGGATCATCGACAAGCCGTGGCGGTCGGCGATCGGGCGCATCCGCTCGAGCTTCTCGCGGCCCCGCTCCACCCAGCCGGCGGGGCGGAATCCGCGGTGGTCGTGCTTGGCGAACGCGTGGCCGGGGAGCACGTCGTCGTGGAAGAGCCCTCCGTAGTCGACCACGCGCGTGATGAGCGAGACGCCGTGATGGCGGGCGGCGTCGAGCACCAGCTCGCCGGGCCACGGCTCGAGCGGGTTGAGGATGACCATCGCCCAGTCGAGCAGGCCGCCGAAGCGCTCGAAGCAGTCGAGCAGGTCGAGCGTGAAGCCGTTGGCCGGTCCGGGGGCGATGCCCAGCCGGCGGGTCAGGCCGGCGTCGCGCAGCGCGGCCATCCCCTTCCACACCGCGGGGCTGGTGTAGCCGGTGCGGTCGGGGTTGTGGAGCAGGAGCAGGTCGAACGCGTCGGCGCCGATGCGCTCCAGCGAGCGTTCGGTCGCCATCCGCAGGTAGCTGGCGTAGCCGTCCTGGCCGCGCAGGCGCGGGTCCGTGAAGCGCGGGAAGCCCTTGGAGCCCTCGCGCTCGCCCTCGTAGAAGTCGTGCCCGACGGCGCCGACCAGGCAGAAGGCGCCGCGGTCGCGGCCCTGCAGCGCGCGGCCGAGCAGCGCGTCGGCCTCGCCGGCGCCGTACGCGTCGGCGGTGATCACCGTGCGCACGCGGTCGTCGGGGCGCAGCAGCACGACCATGCGCGCGTCGTCGAGCGGCTCGCCGAAGTGCATGAAGCGGCCGCCGCTCCAGGTGCCGATCGCGGTGCGGGTCGGGTCGGGCATGTCAGTCCTGGATGGTACGAGCAGTGGCCTCCGGCAGGTTCGGAGGAACCACTAGCGGGTCTACTAGCCTCCGGGCGATGGACCATCGCCTCGGCGTGCTCGCCTTCGGGGACTCGATCACGAACGGGGGCGGCGAGCTGCAATGGGGAGTCGCGCTGCAGTCCTGGGCGCTGTGGACCGCGCGCGGGCTCGGGCTGCCCTACACCGGCTGCGCGATGGACGGCGCGACCGCCTCCCACGTCGTGCGCGACCAGATCCCCGGGTTCGCGGCGCGCAGCGCGACGCCCGAGGCGCGCTACGACGTCGGCTGCATGTACGTCGGCGCCAACGACGTGCGCGCGCACGACTGGGATCCGGCTGCCTACGCGCGCGACCTGCGCACCGCGCTGGCGTTCCTGCGCGAGCGCTGCGACCGGGTGCTCGCGTGCACGCTGCCGCTGGATCTCGGCCGCCCGCGCCCGGGGCCGAGCGTCGAGGTGGCCAACGGGCTGATCGAGCGGGCGGCCGCGCAGGCCGGTGCGCTGCTCGTCGACCTGCGCGACTTCGGCGCACGCAACCGCGTGATGGCCGACGCGGTGCATCCGACCGCGTTCGGCCAGCTCGCGATCGCCGAGCGCGCGCTGGATGTCCTCGCCGCCGACGGGATGACGGTGCAGGTCCGCCCGCATACGCTGATCGCGTACCAGACGACGCGCTGGAAGCGGCTGCGCGGGGACGCGACCTACGTCTACCGGCAGGGCAAGCAGGCGCTGCGGATCGCGCTGGCGCGCCGGCCTGAGCGGCCCGGCGCGCCGTCGCGGTCCCGTGGAGCGCTCCGCTCGCCGCGAGCGCAGGGCCCCTAGCCGACCCCTCCCCGTTCGACCCCGACCGCTTCGGCCGAACATGAAGAGGGCCTGACCCGTTCAGGTTCGGGGTACCTGGGCGCTCGGCTCGCCCAAGTCGATCTCGACGCCCTCGGCGTCGAAGCAGACGTGGCCCTGGACCTTGATCGCCTCCGGCAGCGGCGCCTCGTAGCTCCAGGCGGCGTCGGCGATCCCCGGCAGCGACCAGTAGCTCGCCTGGCCCTTGTACGGGCACACCGTACGCTTCTCCGCGGGCGCAAGCACGCCCGCTGCGACGTCGGCGCGCGGTACGTACACACGCGCCGGCATGCCGGTCTCGAACAGCAGCTTCGGCCGCTCCGAGCGCGCTACCACCGTGCCGTCGCTGGTGATCTTCACCCGGCGCGAGCTCTCATGGACGTCGACGCGGTGAAACGGGTCCTTGAGGTGGCCGAGCACCGGCTCCTCCTCCACGAACCACGCGCTCGCCTTGTTCCAGTAGAGCGCGCCGTATCCGTTCAGCCAGCCCGCCTCGGGCAGCGGATCCTCGTAGGCCCAGACCGCGTTCTCCAGCTGCTCGTCGCCGGCCCGCACGGTCCAGTACGTCGCCTCCCCCTTGAACGGGCAGTGCGTCGTGTGCTCCGTGCGCTCGAGCAGCTCCTGGTCGAAGTCCTCCAGCGGCAGATAGGGCACCGGCAGGATCCCGGTCTCGTAGAGCAGCTTCGCTGCGGTGGTGTCGAGCACGACACGGTCGCCGACCAGCGCGCGCAGCCGGCGCGGGTAGTCCGCGAAGAAGATCCGGTGCGCGGGCGCGTCGGAGAGGTCGAAGTTGAAGGCGCCGCCGGGCTGGCCGGCGAGCGGTCCGGTGCCGAGGGAGAGGCTCATGTCGCCGATGGTGGCAGGTCGCTCAGGCCGGCTTGCGGGCGGCGAGCATCAGGTTGTAGAAGCCCGCCGCCGGCAGGTGCGGCTCGAGCACCGTCGCGTCGACCCGCTGCAGCACGATGTAGCCGCGGTATGCGTAGCGGAACCAGCCGTGCGGGATGTCCGCATGCACCGCGCTGGCCTCGACCGTCCGGTTGAACCAGCCGAACCAGTTGGCCAGCAGCTCCTCGCCACGCACGCGCACGCCCTCGAAGCCCGCCGCGGCGGCGTGGCGCCCGAGCTCGGCTGGGGTGAACGCGTGCACGTCGACCATGCCCCCCAGGGCGTGGTCGTCGGGCGTGCCGCTGCCGTTGAGCTCGCGCGCGCCGACCAGGCGCCGCCACAGCGGCGCGGCGGCCATGCCGGCGCGCTTGGGGACCGCGGCGATCCGGTCGCCGTGGCGCGAAGGCTCGCCCGCGAACAGGAGCACGCCACCGGGCCGCAGCACGCGCGCGAACTCCGTGAATGACCGCTCGAGCTCGGGCAGGTGGTGCAGGACGGCGTGGCCGAGCAGGAGGTCGAACGAGGCGTCCTCGAACGGCAGCGCCGCGGCGTCGCACGCCGCGGACTCCACCTCCAGGCTGAGCCGCCGGGCGTTCTCGCGCAGGGCGTCGAGCATACCGGGGGAGACGTCCGTGCAGGCGCCCGACTCGATCACAGCCTCCTGCATCAGGTTGAGCGTGAAGTAGCCGGTGCCCGCGCCGATCTCGAGCGAGCGGGCGAACGGGCCGGGCCCGCGGCCGAGCAGCTTCTCAACCTTCCCGAGCACCTGGGCGCGGCCGACGGCGCCGAAGTCGACGCCCCACTTCGCGTCGTACTCCGCGGCCGCCGCGTCGTGGTAGCGGCGGTTGACGTCGAGGATCTCCTCGCTCGTGTCGGGCGCGGCCATGGGCGGGCGGGAGTCTAGGCATCCGCCCGCCCGGAATCGCGCTATCCCACGCCGGGCCCACCCGCGTGCTTCCCGAGGAAGTCCGGGCCGATGATGCGCTGCTTCACGGCCTCCTCGCCGACGTAGCACTGCCACTCCGTTGCGTCGGCGTTCAGCGCGCGGCAGCCGCCGTTGACGTACCCGGACGCGTCGAGCGTCGCCTCGGCGGTGCCCTTGCCGAGCTTCACGCCGTCGGGATCCCACGGCACGAGCGGGATCTCGCCGGGCTTCGGCTTCGGCCCGATCTCCGGCGCGGGCGGGCGCGCGAGCACGCAGTGGTACTCGACGTCCTGGCGCACGACGGTGCAGGTCGGGTCGGTGCCGGCCAGCGCCAGCGTGCCGGCCGGGACGCTGCGCGCGACGTCGTCCTCGCTGATCAGCTCGACCGCGGCGACGGCCGCGCCCGGCACCGCGATCAGCGCGGTGACGGCGGCGAGCGCGGCGCGGCGC
>JBPCNM010000248.1:0-4809 GCA_051001255.1 Solirubrobacteraceae bacterium | reverse complement strand
GGCGTACACGACGCCGCCGCCCGCCACGACCAGCGGCCGCCGCGCCGCGCGGATCAGCTCGACGGCACGCGCCAGCGCGTCGGGCGCCGGCGGCCGCCGGTAGACCGTCCAAGTCCGCTCTGCGAGGAAGGCCTCCGGCACCTCGACGACCTCGGTCTGCACGTCCTCGGGCAGCGCGAGGCACACGGCGCCGGTCTCGGCCGGGTCGGTCAGCACCCGCATCGCGGCGAGCGCGGCGTCGACGAGCTGCTCGGGCCGGGTGATGCGGTCGAAGAAGCGGCAGACCGGGCGGAAGCAGTCGTTCACCGAGATCGTCGCGTCGTGCGCGGCCTCGAGCTGCTGGAGCACCGGGTGCGGCGCGCGCGTCGCGAACGTGTCGCCCGGCAGCAGCAGCACCGGCAGGCGGTTGATCGTCGCGAGCGCCGCGCCGGTGACCATGTTCGTCGCTCCCGGTCCCACCGACGACGTGCAGGCGAACGCGCCCAGCCGGTTGCGCTGGCGTGCGTAGCCGGAGGCGAGATGCACCATCGCCTGCTCGTTGCGCGCCGGGTGGTAGGGCAGCAGGTCGTGATGCTGCTGGAGCGCCTGGCCGAGCCCGGCGACGTTGCCGTGACCGAAGATCCCCAGGCAGCCGGCGAAGAACCGCTGGCGCCGCCCGTCGCGCTCGACGTGCTGGGCGGCCAGGAAGCGCACCAGCGCCTGGGCGACGGTGACCCTCATACCACGACCCCTTCCAGGTCTTGCAGCGTCGGCATCGCGTCCGCGCATGCGAGCTGCCCCGCGACGTGCGCGCCGGCCGCATTGGCCAGCCGGATCGTCCGCTCCAGCGGCCAGCCCTCGAGCAGCCCGTGGACCAGCGCGCCGCCGAACGCGTCGCCGGCGCCGAGGCCGCAGACGACCTCGACCGGGACCGGCGGGACCTCGACGCGCTCCTCGCGCGTGCGGGCGAGCACGCCCTCGGGCCCGCGCTTGACGATCGCGAGCCGCACGCCGAGCTCGAGCAGCGCGTCGGCGGCCGCGTCGGGATCGCGCGTGCCGACGGCGACGGCGACCTCGTCGCGGTTGCCGACCGCGACGGTCGCGTGCGCGAGCGCCGCCCGCGCCCAGTGCCCCGCCTGATCCTCGTCCGCCCAGAACATCGGGCGATGGTCGAGGTCGTGCACCGTGACCCCGCGGGAGCGCTCCTCGAGCGCCGCCATCGTCGCCGCGCGGCTCGGCTCGGCCGACAGCCCGGTCCCGGTCGTCCAGAACACCCGCGCCGTGCGGATGGCGTCGAGGTCGAGCTCCGCGGGCGCGACGATCATGTCGGGCGCCTGCGGCTCCCGGTAGAACAGCAGCGGGAAGTCGTCGGGCGGGAAGATCTCGCAGAACACGACCGGCGTGCGCAGCGTGGGGTGCGTGCCGACGAACGCGTCGTCGACGCCGAAGCCGCGCAGGGCGGAGCGGACGTACGGGCCGAACGGGTCGTCGCCGACCTTGGTGATCACGGCGGCACGCGCGCCCAGCCGCGCGGCGGCGACGGCGACGTTGGTCGGGCTCCCCCCGAGCGACTTGGCGAACGTGCGCACCTCGGCGAGCGGTACGCCGATCTGCTCGGGGTACAGGTCGACGCCCACCCGGCCCATGGTGATCAGGTCGTACATCAGGCTCCCTCCACTTCCGAGACGGCGACGGGGCGGCCCTCGCGCAGCGACGTCCACGCGGCCAGCCCGATCACGAGCGGCGCCCGCGCGTCGGCCGTCGTGACCGGCGGCGGCGCGCCCGAGCGCACGGCGGCGACGAACGCCGCCCACTCGCGCAGGTAGCTCGGGATGTAGCGCTCGAGGAAGAAGAACGGCAGCGCCGCGCTCCGACTCCCCTCGGCCGTCCGGACGACGCCGGTGTGCGCCTGCGGGTTCTCCGACGCCGCCATGCCGGTCGCGCCGAAGACCTCGACGCGCTGGTCGTAGCCGTAAGCGGCGCGGCGCGAGTTGTCGATCGCCGTCAGGCAGCCGTCCTCGTGCACGAGCGTGACCAGCGCGGTGTCGACGTCACCGGCCTCGGCGAACGACGGGTCGATGCGCAGCGAGCCGCGCGCGAACACCTCCACGACTTCCGAGCCCGTCACGTAGCGGGCCATGTCGAAGTCGTGGATCGTCATGTCCAGGAAGATCCCACCGGAGACCCGCACGTACTCCAGCGGCGGCGGCGCGGGGTCGCGGCTGGAGATCCGCACGAGGTGCGGCGCGCCGATCGCGCCCGCGAAGACGGCGTCGTGCACGGACTGGTGCGCCGGGTCGAAGCGCCGGTTGAAGCCGATCTGGAACGGGATCCCGGCCGCGTCCACCGCCGCGAGCGCGCGGTCGACCTCGGCGAGCTCGAGCGACACGGGCTTCTCGCAGAACACCGCCTTGCCCGCCGCCGCGGCGGCGACGAGCAGGTCGGCGTGCGTGTCGATGCTCGAGCAGATCGCCACCGCGTCGACGTCGCCGGCGGCGAGCAGCTCGGCCACGCTGTCGGCGGCGGCGACGCCGAGCTCGCCGGCCACCTTGCGCGCCGACTCGCCGTGCGCGTCGTAGACGGCGGAGACCGCCGCGCCCGGGACCTGGCGCGCGAGCAGCTCGGCGTGCATGCGCCCGATCCGCCCGACGCCGATGACGCCGACGCGCAGCGGAGCGATCGCGGTGGCGGTCGCCTCCATCACTCCTCTCGCAGCGACACGACGTCCTCCCAGCGGCCCGACCGCGCCGAGCGCAGCAGGGCGGCCTGGACCGAGACCCAGGCGAGCGCCTCGTCGAAGCCGGGGCTGAACGGACGGCCCTCGGCCACGGCTTCGCAGAACGCCGCGTCCTCGATCGTGACGAGGTCCTCGTAGCCGATCCCGTTCGCGCTGCCCGGCACGAACGCGCCGTGCGGCGGGAAGCGGTCGCCGCCCAGCACGGTGGTGTAGCCCGAGCCGCGGTCGGCGGTGGCGCGGTACAGGCGAAGCTCGTTGAGCGCCTCGAGGTCCCAGCCGACCGCGCCGGCGGTGCCGTGGGCGTCGAACGCCATCTGGCTCTCGGGGCCGACGATCGCCCGGCTGGCCTCGAACGAGCCGCGCGCGCCGCTCGCGAACTCGCACAGCATCCCCGCGTAGTCCTCGTTGGTGACGGCGCCATGCGGGTCCTCCGTGCGGCCGCGCCCGTAGTGCGAGCCGATGCCGATCGGGCGCTCCTCGATGAACGTCGCCGTCGTCCCGACCACGCGCATGATCGGGCCCGCCAGGTAGTGCGCGAGGTCGACCGCGTGCGACAGCAGATCGGAGGTGGCGCCGTGGCCGCCCTCATCCAGCCGAAAGCGCCAGGAGAGCACGCCGAGCGGATCGGCGCCGTACATCGAGAAGAAGCGCCCGCGATAGTTGGTCAGCGTGCCGAGCTCCCCCTCGGTGATCAGCTCGGCGGCGTAGCGCACGAGCGGCGCCCAGCGGTAGTTGAAGCCGACGCCGCCGATCACGCCGGCATGGCGCACGGCGCGCTCGGCGCGGGCGGTCTGCTCGGGCGTACCGCCGACGGGCTTCTCGCAGAACACGTGCTTGCCCGCCTGCGCCGCGGCCTCGACCAGCTCGACGTGCAGCATGTTCGGCGCCGCGATGACCACGACGTCGACCGCGGGGTCGTCGACGACGCGGCGCCAGTCGCCGGTCGCGCGCGCGAACCCGAACGCCGAGACCGCATCCTCGGCCACGCCCGGCGCCGGGTCGGCGCAGACGACCAGCTCGGGATCGTACGCGCGATCTCCGAACAGCATCGGCAGCCGGGCGTAGGAGCGCGCGTGCGCGCGCCCCAGCCATCCGAAGCCGACCACCCCGACGCCGATGCGACGGGTCGCCTGAGAGCCCATCACGCGCGGTCGAACGCGGGGATGCGAGCCCACGCTCACGTGGGCTCCAGCTTGCGCTCGAGCTCGTGCGTGAGCTGGTCGAGCTCGGCGCCGCCCGACATCTTCTTGACCAGCTCGTCGCGGTCGATCTCCCCGCGCCGCCAGTCGCCCACCAGCTTGCCGCGGTTGAGGATCACGAAGCGGTCGCCCACCGGGTAGGCGTGGTGTGAGTTGTGCGTGATGAAGATCACGCCGAGCCCGCGCTCGCGAGCTTGCACCACGTACCGCAGTACGACGCCCGACTGCTTGACCCCGAGCGCGGAGGTCGGCTCGTCGAGGATCAGCACCTTGGCGCCGAAGTAGACCGCGCGCGCGATCGAGACGGCTTGGCGCTCGCCGCCCGAGAGCGTCCCGACCGGCTGGTCGGGATCGCGCACGTCGATGCCCATCTTGCGCATCTCCTCGCGCATCGTGTCCTGCGCGAACTTGACGTCGATCCGGCGCAGCGGCCCCTTCCCCACGGTCGGCTCGGAGCCGAGGAAGAAGTTGCGCCACACCGACATCAGCGGCACCGTCGCCAAGTCCTGGAACACGGTCGCGATGCCGCGCTCGCGTGCGTCGCGCGGCGAGGAGAAGCGGCACTCCTCGCCCTCGACCAGCAGCTCGCCGTCGTCGTGCTGGTGCACGCCGGAGAGGATCTTGATGAAGCTCGACTTGCCGGCGCCGTTGTCGCCCAGCACGCAGGTGACCTCGCCCGCGTCGACCGACAGGGAGATGTCCTTCAGCGCGATCACGTTGCCGAAGTGCTTCGACACGCCGCGCACCTCCACCAGCGCGGTCATCGCCGGGCTCCCTCCGCGCGGTGGCGGACCAGGTTGTTGACGAGCACGGCGAGCAGCAGGATCACGCCGAGGAACAGGAAGCGCCAGTCGGTGTTCCAGCCCGAGAACTGGATCCCGATGAACGCCATGC
>JBPCNM010000247.1:0-10843 GCA_051001255.1 Solirubrobacteraceae bacterium | reverse complement strand
CAGCCGTGCTCGGCCAGCAGCTCGAGCACGCTGCGGCGCACCGCGCCCATCCGGAAGCCAGCCTTCGAGAGCGTGCTCGAAGCGGCAGAGATCCACTGCTCTGCGCGTGCATCCGACATGCCCCGATGCTAGAGCGGGCGCGACCAGGTCTGGCCGAGCAGGTCGTGGCCGAAGGAGCGGTGCGGCTCCGAGTCGACCAGCCGGAAGCCGGCGCGCTCGTAGATCCGGCGCGCGTGCACCAGGACGTCGTTCGTCCACAGCGTCAGCTCGAGGTAGCCCGCGCGACGGGCGAAGGCGATGCACTCGTCGACCAGCCGGGCGCCGAGGCCGAGCCCGCGCGCCCGCGGCTCGACGAGCAGCAGCCGCAGTTGGGCGACGTCCTCGGACCGGCGCACGCAGAACACGCAGCCGGCCGGTGCGCCGTCGACTTCGGCGATCCAGAACGCCTCGCGCGCCGGATCGTGATCCTCGGCGTAGTCGGCCACGATCCGGGCCACGAGCGCCTCGTAGCGCCCGTCCCAGCCGTACTCCTCGGCGTAGAGCTCGGCGTTGCGCCGGACCACCCAGCCGAGATCGCCGGCCAGCGGCGGCCGCAGCCGGACCGCGGGCGCGGGCGCTTCGTCGTCGAGCAGGCGCCGGACCTCGGCGAGCGCCGCCACGAGCCGCCGCCGGTCCGCCTCGCCGAGCCGCGCCAAGTGCGCGCCGGTGTCCTCGATCGCCCGCCGGTCCAGCGTCGCGGCCGCCTCGGCGCCCGCGGCGGTCAGCCGCGCGAGCTGGCGCCGCCGGTCGGCGGGCGATCGCTCGCGCGCGACGAGCCCCTGGCGCTCCAGCCGCGCCAGCAGCCGGCTCAGATGACCGGCGTCGATCGCCATCCGGTGACGCAGCTCGGCGACCGCCGGCTGCTCGCCCTGTGCCAGCTCGTACAGCACGCGCGCCTCGGCCAGCGTATGCGACGTGCGCAGGAACCCCGGGCCGAGCACCCCGAGCCGGCCCGTGTAGAAGCGGTTGAACGCGCGGAAGCTGGCGACGGCGTCAGGAATGCTTGTCACTGTCAACGAACTCGCCGACCCTGTCAAGCCCGGCGCGCTTCAGACCGCGTCCATCGCGGCGACCGCCGGCTCAGCCTCTGGCATCAGGAGCGGCAGGATCTCGTCGGGAGGCGCGGGGCGGGAGAAGAGGAAGCCTTGACCGGAGTCGCAGCCGAGCCGGCGCAGGGTGGCGAGCTGCTCGGGCGTCTCGATGCCTTCGGCCGTGACGCTGAGGTTGAGCGCGTGCGCCATCGCGACGATCGCGTCGATGATGGCGACATCGTCGGGACTTTCGTTGAGCGCCCGCACGAACGCGCGGTCGATCTTGAGGACGTCCACATCGAAGCGTCGCAGCCGGTCGAGCGACGAGTAGCCGGTGTCGGCGTCGCGCATGAGCTCCTCGGCCGTCCGTTGGCCCGCCTCCGATGTCGCGATCACGATCGAGGCGCCGGTCACCAGCTCATGCCCGTCCACCTGGCAGGGTTCGCCGAGCGCCGCTTGGATGCGCTCGGCCACGAGCATCGCCTCCCCTGCGTCATCGAGGTCCTCGCACAGGACTGCGAACTCGTCGCCTCCGAAGCGCGCCGCAGTGTCCGACGAGCGCACGCAGTCCCCCAGCCGCGCGCCGACCACCTGCAGCAGGCGGTCGCCCGCCGTGTGCCCCAGGGAGTCGTTGACGAGCTTGAAGCGATCGAGGTCCAGGAACAGCAGCGCCACCGGCCGGCCGCTGCGCCGCGCGCGAGCGAGGGCCAGCTCGAGCCGATCGCTCAAGACGATGCGGCTCGCCAGACCGGTCAGCGGGTCTCGCAGCAGCTGCTCGTTCGCCCGCCAGGACACGAGGTTGGCCACGCTTGCGGCCAGGACGAAGCTCCCGTGAACCGCGGCCCACAGCCACGGATCGTCCGCGGCAGCGGGATTGCTGTAGACCTCGTGCGGCGCGAGCACGCCCAGCAGCGCGTGGTGGACGACGACGTAGCCGATCGCCACGAGGAACGGCACCCAGTCCTGGTAGAGGATCAACAGCGACACCACGACGAAGAAGTGAAAGTGGCCCTCCGTCGTGCCGTCCCATAGGTGCACGAGTACTGCCGAGCAGGTCACCAGCCCCACGGACGCCGCGATCGAGCGCACCATGCGTGAACCGCCGCGCCAGCCGGCGACCACCGCCAACGCGGCGATCGCCTGCCCCTCGAGCAGGCAATGCACGATCCCCTTGTCGCGTGCGATCCCGAACAGCACCAGCGCCGGCACGTGCAGCCACAGCAGCCTCACCAGACCACGATGCCGCCGACTCCAGACCTGATCGGGAAGCAGCCGCCCCTGCGGCAGCAACTCGCGCACCACGCTGCCGATCCGCTGACGGCGCGGGAATGCGCGGCGCGTGCGCCCAAGCGCGTACAGGCTCCTAACCCAGGTCGCGCCCGAGCTTGGCGGCCAGCGTGGCGTACTCGTCCAGCCCGACCTCGGCGTCGAACAGGAACGGGAGCGTGGTCACGGGCGCGTCGGCCTCGCGCTTGAGCCGGCGCACGTGGGTGCGCTGGGCCTTCGCGCGCTCGTGCTCGGCCAGCGCGGCGGCCACGGCGGCGAACGCGTCTGGGCCCAGACCGTCGGCGGCGACGGCACGCAGCTCCTCGGCCTCCTTGCCGCTGAAGCGCGCCGGGTACACGCCGTTGACGACGATCGCGTCCAGGCCCAGCCCGACCGCCTCGTGCAGGCGGCTGCCGAGCTCGAGCGTCTCCGAGACCGGCATCTCCTCGGGCAGCGCGACCGCGACGTAACCCGTGCGTCGCGGGTCGGCGAGCATGTCGCGCACGCGGAACGCCTGGCGGCGGATCGGGCCGACGCGGGCGATCTCCCCGAACGTGCTCGGCGCCGTGAGCATGGCCAAGCCGTGGCCGGAGGCGGGCGCGTCGACGATCACGAGGTCGTAGGTGCGGTTCGCGGCGTCCCAGCGCTCGAGCTGCGCGAGCTCCCACACCTTCGCGATCGTGATCAGCTCCTTGGCGCCCGGCGCGGCGGCGACGAAGTGCTGGAACGCGGAGGAGCCGGTGATCAGGCGCAGCGCCGGACCGCCGAGCTGCCGCGCCAGCCACTCCTTCATCGCCGCCGTCGGATCGATGCTGATCGCCCACAGGTTCTCGGCCAGCTCGACCTCCTGCTCGCGCTGGACCCCCTCCCGCGCGAAGGCGCGCGAGACGCGGTCCTGCTCGGCGACCTCGCAGACGATCGTGCGCCGCCCGCGCCCGGCGGCGGCCAGCCCGAGGGACGCGGCGACGGTCGTCTTCCCGACTCCGCCCTTGCCCGTGACGTAGAGCAGAGTGCGATCCAGGAGGCGGTCATCCATGCTTCTGACAGCATGACGGGTGCACGGATGGACCTGGACCGCTCCTACGAGACCTGCCGGCGCATGCACCGGCGCCACGACCCGACGTACTACTGGGCCACGCGGCGGCTGCCCGCGGACATCCGGCCCGCGAGCGCCGAGGCGCGACGCGCCGCGCTGGACGCCTGGGAGCGCGAGCTCGAAACCGGGCGCGCCGCCGGGCGCTCGCCGCATCCCGTGGTCGGCGCGCTCGTCGACGCCGCCCGGCGCCACCGGCTCCCGCTCGAGGAGCTGCGCCCGTACATGCGGTCGATGCGGATCGACTGCGCGCCGGTGCGGATCGAGACATGGCCCGAGCTGGAGGCCTACATGGACGGCTCGGCGGGCTCGGTCGGGCGGATCATGGCGCCGCTGCTCGGCGTGCCCGAACGCCACCACGCCGGCTACGGGCGCCTCGGGCAGGCGTTCCAGCTGACCAATTGCATCCGCGACCTGCGCGAGGACACGAGCCTCGACCGCGTCTACCTGCCCGCCGAGGACCGCGCGCGCTTCGGCGTGGGGGAGGAGGCGCTGGGCCGCGCGCACGCGTCGCCCGAGCTGTGCGCCCTGCTCGCGCTGGAGGTCCGGCGCGCCCGCTCGCTGTTCGCCGAGGCCGAGCCGGCGATCGCCGCCGCGCCGGGCTCGGTGCGGACGGGCGTGCGCCTCGCGGTCGCCGTCTACCTGCGCGTGCTCGACCGGGTCGAGCGGATCGACTTCGACGTGCTCGGGCGCCGCACCGGCGTGCGCCCGTGGCAGGTGCCGGGCGCCGCCCTGGGAGCGCTGCGGCGGTGACGCGCAGGGCGACCCTGCGGGGGGAGGAGCGCACGCCGCTGGAGGGCGACGCGGCGCGCGCCGACGTGCTGATCTGCGGCGCCAGCTTCGCCGGGCTGGCAGTCGCGCGCGAGCTGGCCGGCATCGGCGCCGACGTGCTGGTCGTCGACCGCTACGAGATCGGCGAGCGCCAGACGTCCGCCTGCGCCGCGCCGACGCCGTGGCTGCACGCGATGGGCGTGCGCGCGGCGATCCGCCAGGAGCTCCCCTGCATGGCGTTCCACACGCCGCACGGCTCCGCCCGCTTCCGGCTGCCGTGGAGCTGGTCCTCGTTCGACTACCGCACGCTGTGCCATGAGCTGTGGGATCAGTGCGACGCCCGCTTCGAGATCGCCCGAGTAACGTCGCGGGAGGCGGCACCGAAGGCGGGTCCCCTGCATGCGGGCGGCGGTGCCGCGGCGCGAGCCGACAGTGTCGCGGACCGCGAACCCCCCGTGGTCGTGCGCACCGACCGCGGCGACCTGACCGCGCCGCTGGTAGTCGATGCGCTCGGCTGGCGGCGCACGCTCGGAGTCGGGCCCAACGTGCAGCCGCCCGACGCGCTGATCTCGCGCGGGCTGGAGGTCCATCCCGACGCTCGTGGCGACGACACCGACCTCGACGTGTGGATCGACCGCTCGCTGATCCGCCACGGCTACGCCTGGTCGGTGCCCGCCGACGGCGAGCAGCGCGTCGGGGTCGGCTCCTACGAGCCGCGCGACCACGTCAAGGAACCGACGCGGGACATCGCCGGACGGCTCAGCCTGCCGCCGGTCCGCTACCATGGCAACTGGTTCCCGCACGCGCTGCGACCGGCCGTCGAGGGCGGCGTGTTCTTCGCCGGCGACAGCGCCGGCCACTGCTTCCCGCTGTCGGGCGAGGGCATCCGCACGGCGTTCTACTTCGGCATCGCGTGCGGGCGCGAGCTGCGCCGGGTGCTGGCCGGTGAGGCCACCCGCGACCAGGCGCTGGGCGCCTACGGGGCGTTCTCCGCCGCCCACGCCCCGGCGTTCACCACGGCGCTGCGGCTGCAGCGGCTGATCCCTGCGCTGCCGCCGCGCATGCTGACCGCGCTGCTGGCCGTGGTCGGGCGCGAGCGGCCGTGCCGGCGAGCGTTCGGCTGGTACCTCGAGCAGGCGCATCCGCGCTTCGCCGCGGCGCCACCGGGCGCGGCGGTGCCGGCGCACGGCGGGCATTGAGGAGGGCGGGCCACATCCGCTTCCCGCGGTTCGCCTCGCGCTAGGGCACCACGACGAGCTTGCGGCCCGGCGAGCCGCCCAGGCGCTGCCAGGCGTCCGGCACGTCGTCCAGGCCGATGCGCTCGATCTCGACCGCGATCTCGCCGGCGGCCGCGTGGTCCGCCATGCGCGCGTAGGCCGCCGCCTTGCGCTCCTCCCCGGCCGTGTAGTTCGTGTAGCCCAGCAGGTCGACGGGCTTGGAGCGGATCGCCGCGGAGGTGAGGCTCACCTCGGCGCCCGCCGATTGGCCGATGTTGACGATCCGCGCGAACGGCTTGGCCGCCGCGAGCGCCGCCCGCGCCGGCTCGCCCCACAGCGGATCCAGCACGACGTCGTAGCCGTCGCCGCCCGCCGCCTCGCGCAGCGCGGCGGCAAGGTCGTCGGCGCCGTCGAGCGCGACCACGGCGTCCGCCCCCAGCCGGCGCGCGCGCTCCAGGCCCTCGGGGCTGCGGGCGGCCGCCACGACGCGCTCGGCGCCGAGCAGCTTCGCGGCCTGGACGCCGATCTGGCCGACCACACCGCTGGCCCCGAGCACGAGCACGGTCTCGCCGGGCCGCAGGCCGGCGCGCCACTCCAGCGAGAGCCAGGCGGCCAGCCCCGACACGCCGAGGCAGACCGCGAGCGCCGGGTCGAGCCCGTCGGGCAGCCGGCACCCGCTGCCGGGCGCGATCACGGTCCGCTCGCCGAACGCGCCGAACGGGTCGCGGCTGTACTCGAAGTAGACGACGCTGCCGTCCCTCCGCCGCCCGACGCCCTCCTTGCCGGCGACGCAAGGCGGCTCGTGGCGCTCGAGCGGGAACGTCCCGCTCGCGATCCGGATGTCGACCGGGTTCATCCCCGCGGCCAGCACCTCGACGACGTCGCCGTCGGGCCCCGGATCGCGGAACTCGCCGACCTCCGGGACGGCGCCGTGTTCGTGCAGGATGGCGGCTCGCATCGCCCGGATACTACGATCCGCCGTTCCCATGGACGACGCGGCGATCGCCTACGACGACCAGGGCCTCGTGCCCTGCGTGATCCAGGACTGGCATTCGGGCGAGGTGCTGACCCTGGCCTACATGAGCGCGGAGGCGCTCGCGGCGACCCGCCGGACGGGCGAGCTGCACCTGTGGAGCCGCTCGCGCGCCGAGCTGTGGCACAAGGGCGCGTCGTCCGGCAACACCCAGGCCGTGCGCGCCATCCGCTACGACTGCGACGGCGACGCGCTGCTCGCGCTGGTCGAGCCCGCCGGGCCGGCGTGCCACACCGGCGCGCGCAGCTGCTTTTACCGCGGCGGGCTCGAGCCGCCGGCCCCGCACGAGGTGCTGCCCGGCTTGGAGCGGACGATCGCCGCCCGCGCGGCGAGCGCGCCGGAGGGCTCCTACACCGCCCGCCTGCTGGCCGACCCGCCGTTCGTGGCGGAGAAGGTGCAGGAGGAGGCCGAGGAGGTCGCCCGCGCCGCGCGCGAGGAGACCGACGAGCGCGTGGCCGAGGAGGCCGCCGACGTGCTCTTCCACCTCGCGGTGCTGCTGCGCGGGCGCGGGTTGTCGCTCGCCGACGCCGAGGGGGTGCTCAGTGGCCGCCGGCGCTGAAGCCGAGCTGCGGCTCGGCGTCAACCCGAGCCTCGAGGAGGTGCGCGCGCTCGCCGCGCGTCACAACCTCGTGCCGGTCTGCCATACGTTCCTGGAGGACTGCGAGACGCCGGTCTCCGCGTTCCTGAAGCTGCGCGGCGCGGGGCCCGCGTTCCTGCTCGAGTCCGCGGAGCAGGGCCAGCGCGTCGGGCGCTGGTCGTTCATCGGCTACCGGCCGCGCCGCGTCGTGCGCTGGAACCTGGCCGACGGCGGCGACCCGTACGCGCTCGCCGCCGCCGAGGTGGAGCGCCAGCGCCAGGCGCCGCTGCCCAACCTGCCGCCGTTCGCCGGCGGCGCGGTCGGCTTCCTCGGCTACGACTGCGTGCGCACGGTCGAGCCGCTCGGCGCGCCCAACGAGGACCCGATCGGCCTGCCCGACCTGGCGCTGATGCTCACCGACGCGCTGGTCGCGTTCGACCACCTCAAGCACACGGTGACGATCCTCGCCAACGCCTACGTCGAGGAGGAGGGCGTCGAGCCGGGCTACGAGCGCGCGCTCGCCGTGATCGCCGAGGTCCGCGAGCGGCTGGCCGGCCCGCTGCCGCGGCTCGAGGGCAAGGTCGGCCCCGACCCGCAGTTCGAGCCGAACATGCCGCGCGAGGCGTTCGAGGCGATGGTCGCCAGGATCGTCGAGTACGCGCACGCCGGCGACATCTTCCAGGTCGTGCCCTCACAACGCTGGTCGGCTGAGGTCGGCGTCGACGCGTTCTCGATCTATCGCGGGCTGCGGGCGATCAACCCCTCGCCCTACATGTACTTCCTGGACTTCGAGGACTTCGAGATCGTCGGCGCCTCGCCCGAGCCGCTGGTCACCGTGACCGGCGGCCGCGCCACGACCCGGCCGATCGCCGGCACGCGCCCGCGCGGCGGCGACGCCGACGAGGACCAGGCGATCGCGCAGGACCTGCTCGCTGACGAGAAGGAGCGCGCCGAGCACGTGATGCTCGTCGACCTCGGGCGCAACGACCTCGGCCGGGTGTGCGAGTACGGCACCGTCGAGGTCGAGACGTTCATGGCCGTGGAGACCTACTCGCACCTGATGCACATCGTGTCCTCGGTCGCCGGGCGCCTGCGCGCCGGCATCGGGCCGATGGACGTGCTGCGGTCGATCCTCCCGGCCGGCACGCTCTCCGGCGCCCCCAAGGTGCGGGCGATGCAGATCATCGACGAGCTCGAGCCGGTCAAGCGCGGCGCCTACGGGGGCGCGGTCGGCTACCTGTCCTACACGGGCGAGCTGGACACCTGCATCTGCATCCGCACCGTCGTGCTGCGCGACGGCGTCGCGCACATGCAGGCGGGCGGCGGCACCGTGGCCGACGCCAAGCCCGACTACGAGTACGAGGAGTCGCGCAACAAGGCGCGCGCGGTCGCGCGGGCGATCGAGCTCGCCACCCGCCAGGAGGCGTGGCCTTGATGCCCAGGATTCTCGTGGTCGACAACTACGACTCGTTCACCTACAACCTCGTCCAGTACCTGGGCGAGCTGGGGGCCGACCCGGAGGTCGTGCGCAACGACGTCGAGCGCACCGACGCGCTGCTCGCGCGCCGGCCGGACCGCGTGATCGTCTCGCCCGGACCCTGCACGCCGAACGAGGCGGGGGTGTCGGTGGAGGTCATGCGCCGCTTCCCCGAGGCGGGGATTCCGACCCTCGGCGTATGCCTGGGCCACCAGTCGCTCGCGCAGGCGTTCGGCGGCGTCGTCATCCGCCACGTGCCCGTACACGGGAAGACGACCGAGATCACGCACGACGGCACCGGGCTGTTCGCGGGCCTGTCCTCCCCGCTGGTGGTCGGCCGCTACCACTCGCTCGTCGTCGACCCCGACCTGCCGGAGTGCCTGATGATCACGGCCACCGGCGGCGGCGTCGTGATGGGCGTGCGCCACCGCGAGCTGCCCGCGCACGGCGTCCAGTTCCATCCCGAGTCCGTGCTGACGCCGGAGGGCAAGCGCCTACTGGAGAACTTCCTTGCCGAACCCGGTCCTGACTAGGGCGATCGACCGCCTCGCCTCGCGCGAGGACCTGCCGGCCGAGGACATGGCCGCCGTGCTGGCCGAGATCATGGCCGGCAACGCGTCCGAGACCGAGACCGCGGCGGTCCTGATCGCGCTGCGCACCAAGGGGGAGACGGTCGACGAGCTCGCCGGGCTGGCCTCGACAATGCGCCGGTTGGCCTCGCCGGTGCACACCGGCCGAGACGATCTGATCGACACCGCCGGCACCGGCGGCGGGCGCCAGACGTTCAACGTCTCGACCACCGCCGCGCTGATCGCCGCGGGCGCGGGCTGCGCGGTGGCCAAGCACGGCAACCGCTCGGCGACCGGGCTCTCCGGCTCGGCCGACGTGCTCGAGGCGCTCGGCGTACGGATCGACCTCGGGCCGGACGCGGTCGCGCGGTGCATCGAGGAGGTCGGCTTCGGCTTCATGTTCGCGCCCGCCCACCACGGTGCGATGCGCTTCGTCGTCCCCGTGCGCAAGGAGCTCGCCGTGCGCACGATCTTCAACTTCCTGGGGCCGCTGACCAACCCCGCAGGGGCGACCCGGCAGGTGATCGGGGTGTCTGACCCGGCGTTCATGGAGGTGATCGCCGGCGCGTCGGCGCGGCTCGGCGCTTGGCGCGCGCTCGTCGTCTCGAGCGTCGACGGCCTGGACGAGCTGAGCACGTGCGGTGCGACCCACGTCGTGGAGCTCGACGCCGGCGCGCTGCGCGCCTACGACGTCACGCCCGAGGACGTCGGCCTGCCCCGCTCGACCTACGAGGACGTCGCGGGCGGCCCGCCCGAGGCCAACGCGCAGACCACGCGGCGCATCTTCGCCGGCGAGACCGGTCCGGCCCGTGACCTCGCGGTGCTAAACGCGGGCGCCGCGATCTACGTCGCGGGGCGCGCGGACGGCCTGGAGAGCGGCGTCCGGACCGCGGAGGCCGCGCTCGACAGCGGCGCCGCCGCCGCGGCCTTGGACCGGCTCGCCCTGCTCACGGGTAAGCTGGCGCCGACTTGAGCGTGCTGGACCGCATCGTGGAGGAGACGCGCGACGAGGTCGAGCGCCGTCGCGAGCTCGTTCCCCTCGCCCGGCTGGAGGCCGCGTTGAGCGAGCGGCCCGAGAGCCGGCCGTTCCAGGAGGCGCTGACCCGCCCGGGCATCTCCCTGATCGCCGAGCACAAGCGCCGCTCACCGTCGGCCGGCGTGATCCGCGAGGGCGCCGAGGTCGTCGAGGTCGTGCAGGCCTACGAGCGCGGGGGAGCCGCCGCGCTGTCGATCCTCACCGAGCCGTTCCACTTCGGCGGCTCGCTCGACGACCTCCGGGCCGCGCGCGCCGCCACACACCTGCCCGCCCTGCGCAAGGCCTTCATCGTCGACACCTACCAGCTCCAAGAGACGGCGGCCGCGGGCGCGGACGCGGTCCTGCTGATCGTCGCGGCGCTGGAGCCGGCGGCGCTGCTCGAGCTGCACCGCGAGGCGTGGGCACTGGATCTCGACGTGCTCGTCGAGGTCCACGACGAGGAGGAGCTCGAGGTCGCGCTCGAGGTCGAGGCCGAGGTCATCGGCATCAACAACCGCGACCTGGGCGACTTCACCGTCGACATCGAGCGCACCTACGAGCTGCTGTCCGACGTGCCGGCGGGCAAGACCGTCGTCTCGGAATCGGGCTTCTCCACGCGCGAGCAGCTCGACGAGCTCGACCGCGTCGGCGTCGACGCGGTGCTGGTAGGGGAGACGCTGATGCGCGCCGACGACCTCGAGGCGGCCTGCGCGGAGCTGACCGGCGGCGGCGATCCCGCGCTCTAGAGCTCCCGC
>JBPCNM010000246.1:0-11490 GCA_051001255.1 Solirubrobacteraceae bacterium | reverse complement strand
CAGCCCGCGCAGGTCGGCGTGCTTGACCTTGTAGGAGCCATCGACCTGCCTGGCCACCAGCTCGGAGTCGTTGACGACCTCGACCTCGGTCGCGCCGAGCGACCGCGCGCGTTCGAGCCCGAGCAGGAGCCCGCGGTACTCCGCCACGTTGTTGGTGGCATGACCCAGCGTGACGGCGGCCTCGTCGAGCACCCTCCCGTCGGGCGCGGACACGACCGCGGCGGCGGCGGCGGGCCCCGGGTTGCTGCGGGCGCCGCCGTCCACGTGGACGACGACCTGCACGGTGGGAAGTGTACGTCCGTCGACGGACAGGCGTGGCGACGGGCCACTAGGGCCGGTTGCCGTCGATCGGCGGGAACTCGCCCGCCACGCGCGGGCGGCGGCGGTCGCGCACCTCGCGCTGCCCGCCGCCCGTGGAACGGGGCTCGCGGCGCTCGGACTTGCGGCGGTCGACCATCACGGTGACGTTCGGGTCCGCCTCGTAGTAGCCGGCGAGCCGGCCGTAGAGCTCGTCAGCGAGGGGTTCGGGGACGACGCAGTAGATCACAAGGGCGATGCTACCCGAAGCCCAGCGGCGTGAGACTCGACCACCCGTCGAGTCCACGGCGGCGTCCGGTGCGCCGGGTCACCCGGCCGGCGCGGCGAGGTGCAGGCCGCCGCGCTCGTCGGCCGCGGCGTTGACCACCTGCTCCTCCACCGACAGATCCTCGAGCTCGGCGCCGTGCCCCTCGCGGCGCACGCCGCTGCCCTCGTCGGAGAGGTCGACCTCGAAGCGGTACCAGCTCAGCTCCCACATGACGGCGATCACCACGACGCTCGGGCGCTCGGGCAGCGGCCGCACGGAGACCGCAGGCGGCCCGAGCGAGCGCGCCACCCCGCCGACGGTGCGCACGTGGTCGGACGCGTTGAAGACCTCGACCGCACGCTCCATCTTCAGCTCGGCGTTGGTCGGCACGGCGCGGACGTTCCGTGGACGCCGCGGCGGCTCAGGCGCCGACGGCTCCGCCGATGGACGCGCGGGCGGGCTGTCGAAGTGCACGCCCGCCTCGGCCAGCTCCTGGGCGGCCTGCGCGTCGGTGACGTCGCGCGCGCGCTCGCGCCGTGAGCGCAGGCGGTCGACCAGCCGGCCGCGGCCCTCGTGGCGCGAGCTGCGCAGGGTCAGCTCGTCGGCGCCCGACTCGCGGATCCAGCCCTCGTGCTGCGCGCGGGCGGTGCACAGCTCGCACACATGCCGGCGCGCACCGCCGGCCAGGAACGGCTCGGCGCGCTCGCCGCGCAGCAGCGTGCGGCCGCAGACGTCGCAGGAGACGTCCTGTTGGTTGGTGCGGATGTCGCGCGTACGGGCCATCGTCGGCCCGTGAGGGTAACAACGGTCCGGCCGCGCTCAGTCTGAATCCAGGCTCAGGCGTGCACTTCCTCCGCCTGCGCGGCGACCTTCTGCGCCAGGTGCGCCGGGATCTCGTCGTAGCGCTCGAACTCCATCGTGAACTCGCCCTGGCCGCCGGTGATCGATCGCAGGTCGGGCGCGTAGGCGAGCATCTCGGCCATCGGGACCTCGGCCTTGACCTCGGTCATGCCGCCGATCGCCTCGGTGCCGAGCGGCCGCCCGCGGCGCGAGGAGAGGTCGCCCATCACGTCGCCGACGCTGTCGTCGGGCACGCTGGCGATGACCATCATGATCGGCTCGAGCAGCACCGGGCTGCACTGCTCGAGCGCTTGGCGCATCGCGATCGAGCCGGCGAGCTTGAACGCCATCTCCGACGAGTCCACGGAGTGATAGGAGCCGTCGAACACGGTGACGCGCACGCCCTTGACCGGGAAGCCCGCCACGGTGCCCTGCGCCATCGCCTCGCGCACGCCCTTCTCCACCGCGGGGATGAAGCTGCCGGGGATCACGCCGCCCTTGATCGCGTTGACGAACTCGAACTCGCCGTCGGTCAACGGCGCGACCTCGATGTGGCAGTCGCCGAACTGCCCGCGGCCGCCGGACTGCTTCTTGTGGCGACCGTGGGCCTTGGCCGAGCCGCGGATCGTCTCCTGGTAGGGCACGCGCGGCGGCATCAGCTCCACCTCGGCGCCGAAGCGCGACTTGAGCCGGTCGACGATCACCTCGACGTGGATCTGCGAGAGCCCGGCGACTATCTGCTCGCCGGTCTGCTCGTCGCGGTGCAGGTCGATCGTCGGGTCCTCCTCCTGGAGCCGGCGCAGCGCCGTGAAGACCTTGTCCTCGTCGCCCTTGGCCTTCGGCTCGATGTGGAACGCCATCACCGGCGCCGGCAGCTTGACCGCCGGCATGTGGATCGGCTGGTCGCGCGCCGCGAGCCAGTCGCCCGCGCGCGTCTCCTTGAGCTTGGCGACCGCCCCGATGTCGCCGGGGCCGAACGCGTCGGCGTGGTCGACGTCCCTGCCGCGCGGCTCCAGCAGCTGCCCGATGCGCTCCTTGTTGTGGGTGCGCGTGTTGAGCACGTGCGTGTCGTGGCTGATCACGCCCTGGTAGACGCGGAACAGGTTGATGCGGCCCGCGAACGGATCGGCGCGGGTCTTGAACACGTAGGCGAACATCTCGCCGTCCTCGACCGGCTCGAGCGTCATCTCACCTGTGCCCGCCGGCGAAGCCGGCTGGGTATCCACCGCGAGCCCGCCGTGCTGCACCGGCGACGGGAGGTCGTCGACGATCGCGTCGAGCAGGCGGTCGGCGCCGAGCCGCGTGGTCGCCACGCCGCAGGTCACCGGGAAGATGTGGCCGTGGTCGGTCCCGTCCTCGAGCGCCGAGACGATCTCCTCGTGCGAGATCTCCTCGCCCTCGAGGTAGCGCTCCATCAGCGCCTCGGAGTTCTCCGCGACCTCGTCCATCAGCTTCTCGCGGTACTCCTGGGCCTGGGCGACCATGTCGTCGGGGATCGGCATCTCGGAGCCGTGCTGGCCTGTGCCCGCAGACGAAGTCTGCTGGGTAGACCCGTCGTACTCGTAGGCCTTCATGTCGACGAGGTCGATCACGCCGCGGATCTCGTGCTCGGCGCCGATCGGGATCTCCGTGGCGACGACGTGCGCGCCGAAGGCGGCCTTGAGCGACTCGAGCGTGCGGAAGAAGTCGGCGCGCTCGCGGTCGAGCATGTTCACGTAGATCAGGCGAGCGACGCCGAGCTCGGAGGCGCGCTGCCACAGCCGCTGCGCGGAGACCTCGACGCCCATCACGGCGTTGATCACGAAGACGGCGGACTCGCATACGCGCAGCGCGCCGAGGGCGTCGGCCACGAACGAGGGCTCGCCGGGCGTGTCGATCAGGTTGACCTTCACGTCGCGCCACGTGAACGAGGCCAGCGACGCGGAGATCGACATGCGGCGGGCCTTCTCGTCCTCGTCCGCATCGGAGACGGTGGTCCCGTCGGCCACGGTGCCGAGCCGTGTCAGCGCCCCGGCCTCGAACAGGAGCGCCTCGTGCAGCGAGGTCTTTCCGCTGCCACGGTGGCCGACGAGCGCCACGTTGCGAATCCTGCTGGCGGCATGGGGCATGCCTGCGCCTCCTTCTTCGCGCCCGCCTCCGTCACGGCAGGCTTGTGAGGCGGACAGTAGCGACTGCCGCGCTAGTTGCGCAGGTTGTCGCCCTGCAGGCGGCTCTTGAGCCGCAGCACCGCCTTGGTGTGCAGCTGCGAGATGCGCGACTCGGTCACGCCGAGGACCTCCCCGATCTCCCGGAGCGTCAGGTTCTCGTAGTAGTAGAGCGCGATCACGAGCTTCTCGCGCTCGGGCAGCGCCGAGATCGCGTCCGCCAGGCGGTCCTTGAGCTCTGAGGCGTCGAGCAGCTGCTGGGGGTCGGGCGCGTCGGGGTCGTGCAGCGTGTCGAGCAGCGAGACCTGGTCGCCGGAGGAGTCAGAGACCGCCCACAGCTCGTCGAGCGCGACCACGGTCGAGTTCGAGATCTTGACCAGCGACTCTTGGAACTCGTCGACCGAGAGGCTGAGCTCGATCGCCATCTCCTCGTCGGTCGGCGTGCGGTGCAAGCGGTGCTCGAGCTTGCCGTGCGCGCGCTCGATCTCACGGGCGCGGGCGCGGACCGAGCGCGGCACCCAGTCCAGCGCGCGCAGCTCGTCGATGATCGCGCCCTTGATCCGCGTGATCGCGTACGTCTCGAACTTGATCTCGCGATCGACGTCGAAGCGCTCGATCGCGTTGATCAAGCCGATCAGCCCATAGGAGATGAGGTCTGACTCCTCGACGTGGGCGGGCAGGCCCGAGGACATCCGGCCGGCCACGTACTTCACGAGCGGGGAGTAAGCGACGACGAGCTGCTCGCGGGCGCGATCGGATCCGGACGTCTTGTACTTGCGCCACAGATCCTTCAGCTCGATCGCTTTGACGTTGGTTTGCAGCGTCGCTCCCTTGCCGTTCACGCCCGTGGATGGCTGCGTTCATATGCAGCACGCAGGCGCGCTGACTCTACCCGAGTGTAGACCTGGGTTGTGGATATGGACGCGTGACCGAGCAGTGCCTGGATAGCCCGTAGATCGGCACCGCCCTCCAGAAGATGAGTCGCGAACGAGTGGCGGAGCGCGTGCGGGTGCACCGCGCCCTGCGACGCTGCGTGGCGCGCCCAGGTCCGCAGGCGGCGCCGGACGTCGGATGTCGAGAGCCGCCGGCCGGTCTTGGACAGAAACAGCGCGGGCTCCCCGCCGCCGACGTCCAGCGTGCTCCGGGCGCGCTCCAGGTAGCGCGTCAGGGCGGCCAGCGCGTGCTCGCCGACCGGCACGAAGCGGGTCTTGCCGCCCTTGCCCTCGACCCGCACCTGCTCGGCGTCGAAGTCGATCGAGCCGACGTCCAGGTCGACCAGCTCCTCGGCGCGCAGGCCGCAGGCGTAAGCGAGCTCGAACAGGGCGCGGTCGCGCGTCTCCAGCGGCGTCGAGGCCGGGATCCGGTCGAGCAGCGCCGACACGTCGGCCGGCTTGAGCGCGCGCGGCAGGCGCTGGGGCAGCTTGGGCGACGCGAGCAGCTCGGCGGGGTTGGCCTCCATCCGGCCGTGTTCGACGAGCACGCGGAAGCACCCGCGCAGGCCCGCGAGCTTGCGCGACACGGTGCGCGGCGCGAGCCCGCGCTCCGCCATCTGCGCGGCGTAGCGCCGCAGCCACGGGTAGTCGATCTCCGCCGGCGCGAGGTCATAGCGCGCGGCCCAGCGGCCCAGCTCCTCGACGTCGGAGGCGTACAGGCCGCGGGTGCCGTCGGCCGCGCCACGGCGCCGCAGGTCCTCGTCGAGCAGCGTCATCGCCTCGACCCACGCGACGGGGAGCCCGGCGCCGGCCGAGGGAGCGGCGACCCCGCCGCTACCGTTCGATCCGATGGCGTCGTTCCTCATCGACACCGACACCGGTCAGGTCGCCACGCTGCGCCAGCTCATGGAGGCGGGCATCGCCGATGCCGCCACCGGCACGGCGCCGCGCCCGTGGCACCCGATCCAGGGCACGGGCGACGCGACGACGATGTGGTACGCGGTGATGCGCAAGCAGGAGCGGGGCGTCTTCATCGGCACCCTCGTGCTTCGCCACTCCGAGCGTCAGGCCTCCCTGGTGCACAGCGGCTGGCAGGAGGTGCCGATCCCGGACATCGGCCCTACTAGCTGATGTACACGGGAGCGTTGACCGGGACCTGGTCGTAGAGCTCGATCACCTCGGGGATCCGCATCCGGATGCAGCCGTGCGAGGCGGCGGTCCCGATCGAGCCGTCGGCATCGGTGCCGTGGATGCCGGCGCCGGCGTAGATCCCCATCCAGCGCGCCTTAAGCGGGTTCTCCGGGACGCCGCCGGGGACGACGGTGCCGGCGAGGTCGCCGGCCCAGTCGGAGTTCGGGACGCTCCAGGCGGGGTCCACGGCCTTGTTCTGGATGTGGTAGAGCCCGGCCGGTGTCTCCAGGCCGATCTGGCCGACCGCGATCCCGTACGTCTTGACCGCCTTGAGCTCCTTGTAGAGCGTCAGCTTGAAGCCGGCACGGTCTATGACGAGGATCGCCGGGTACTTGGCGGCGAGCTCCTCCGTGGTGACCTCCGGCTTGACCACCTCCGTGCGCGCGCGCACGGTCTTCACCGGTCCGACGTCGAGCAGCCGCTTGCGCACCTGGCGCTTGAGCCGCTTGGCCAGCAGGCGCCGGCCCTCCGCGGACTCCTGCGGTGTCACGTCGCCCTGCTCGAGGTTGACGTGCGCGTCGACGGCGGGCTCGTCGACCGCCTTGCCCACGCGTTCGACCAGGCGGCCGATGGCCGCCTTGGAGTAGCTGATGTCCAGCTCGAGCTCCGCGGCCAGCGACGTGCCGCGCAGCCCGCGCCAGGTCCGCGTGAGCACGCTGCCCTCGCGTGAGCGCGCCATCGCGGCGCGCACGGAGCCGTCGATGTCCACGCCCACCTGCGCGCGCTCGGCCGTCAGCTTGTAGCGCTTGCCCATCGCCCGTACGACGACGGGCCGGCTCAGCGGGTCGAGCACCGCGCGGCGCAGCTTGGCATGCGCCTGCTCGGCGGTGAGGCCGCCGACGTCCACGCCGCCGACCCGGACGCCCTTGACGATCTGCTCGGCGCGGGCGTGGTCGTACGCGTAAACGGCGCCGGCGCCGGCGAGGACGAGCAAGCCGACGACGGCGGCGATGACAGCGGCACGGGTACGCATCGGGGGTCTTTTATGGTAAAGCGCAAGCGCGACGGAGAGAACCCCTGCAAGCGAGCTGGCGTCGCGGGGCTCCGTCTGGACGTCGATCCACGTGTGCTCGCCGAGGAAGTCGGATCAGTGCCTGTGCTCGCCGAGGAAGTCGGATCAGTGCTTCAGGCGCGCTCGGCTTGAGCCGATGTACGACGAGCATGCCTGCGCGCCGCCGTCCGACCGCTCGTGAGCGCCTGCCGGGCGTCGGGCTGCAGACGCGGCTCGTGGCCGGGGCGGCGGTGCTCGTGATGGCCTGCGGCGGCTTCCTCGCCCACCGCGCCACGGCGGCGATCGGCGACGCGTACCGCTGGACGGGCGAGGCCGAGGCGGCCACGCTGGCGCGCAGCTTCACGCAATCGCTGAGCCGCCGCGAGCTGCGCGACCTCGACCGGATCCGCGAGCGCGCGACCCACCTGAGCGGCGCCCACCCCGACCTGACCGCCGTTGCCGTCCTGGGGCCCACCGCCGATGCGCCCCGCGTGGCGCGCTACGCCCAGCGGGGCGCGACGAGCGAGCTGGTCGCTCCGGTGCTCGACGGCCGCGGGCGGCCGGTCGCGGTCCTGCGCCTGCGCTTCGCGCTCGACAAGCGCGCCGAGGCCCTGACCGCCGGCCGCCGCGAGGTCGTGCTCGCCGGCGTCGGCGCCGCACTGCTGCTGGTCATCGGCGTCGGCGCGCTCGGGTGGCTGCTCGTCGTCGGGCCGGTCGAGCGGCTCTCGCGCGTGGCGATGGGCCTCGCTGCCGGGAAGCCCGGCGAGCCGACCTGTCTCGGCCGGGCTCCGCGCCACGGCTTCGCTCGCTCGCCCCGCCGGGACGCCGTCGGCGCGCTGGCCGGCGCGCTGGATGCGCTCGGCGGAACGATGCAGGCACTCCAGGCCCGGATCGACGGCCTGGTGCTCAAGGACCCGCTCACCGGCGTGCTCAACCATCGCGGGCTGCACGATGCGCTGCACGACGCGCTCGAGACCGCCCGCGACCGCAAGGAGAAGGTCGCCGTCGTGGTGCTCGACATCGATCACTTCGAGCAGCTCAACGACGCCGTCGGGCACGGGGCGGGCGACGAGGCGCTGCGCATGGCCGCCCGCGTGATCCTCGGCGAGCTGCGGCCCGGCGACGTCTGCGGGCGCACCGGCGGCGACGAGTTCCTGCTCGTGCTGCCGGACTCCGACGCCTGGGGCGCCGAGCGCGTGATCGAGCGCCTGCGTGGAGCGATGGCGTCGGCGCCCCTGTCGCGGCCGGAGGCCTCGCCACCGGCTATCGCCTCGCCGCTTCGCTCGCGCCAGGGCCACACGGGGCTGACGTTCAGCGCCGGCATCTCCGAGTTCCCGCGCGACTCGCGCGACCAGATCGGCCTGATGCGGCTCGCCGACGGCGCGCTGTACCGCGCCAAGCGCTCGGGCCGCAACCGCTGCGTCGTCTACTCCTCGTTCGTCGACGCCCCGCTCTCGCTGCAGGAGGAGGCCGACCGCGCGCGCACCGCCGGCCTGGCGAACACGGTCTACGCGCTCGCCCGCGCCGTCGACCTCAAGGACGGCTACACGCACCAGCACTCCGCCCGCGTGGCCCAGTACGCCGCGGTGCTCGGCCGCGAGATGGGGATGTCGGAGGAGGAGATCGACCAGCTCCGCACGGCGGGCATCCTGCACGACGTCGGAAAGGTCGGCGTGGCCGACGCCGTGCTGCTCAAGCCCGCGCGGCTCACCGACGACGAGTTCCTCGAGATGCAGCGCCATTCCACGCTGGGGCGCGACATCGTCGAGGGCGCGGGCCTGCCGGAGATCGCCGAGTGGGTGCTCTACCTGCACGAGCGCTGGGACGGCCGCGGCTATCCCGACAAGCTCGATGGCGAGGACATCCCACTCGCCAGCCGCGTGCTCGGCGTCGCCGACGCGTTCGAGGCGATGACCTCCTCGCGCCTGTACCGCCGCGGGATGGCGGTGGAGAAGGCGTTGTCCGAGCTCGAGAAGTCGGCGGGCGCGCAGTTCGACCCGATCGTGGCGCAGACGATGGTGGACCTCATCCGCTCGGGCGCGATCCCGCTGGGCGAGATCGGCGTCCTGGACGTCACCCACTACGGCTCGGCGGCCTGCTCGGAGTCGGCCGCCCCGCCGGAGGAGGAGGGCGAGCCGGTGCGCAACGTGGATTCCTGGCCGACCGTCCCGCGCGGCGCCAAGCGAGCCGGCCGCGGCAGGGTCTCCACCGCGCGCGCCGACTCCGTCAGCTGATCGCGGCCACGCGCACGGCCGGGCTCCAGCGCAGGAACTCCTCGACCTCGCGCTCGTACTGGAAGCCCTCGCCGCGGCCGGGAGCGAGCGAGGCGGCGGCTCCCGCCCGAGACAGGTCGCGGCTCACGCCAGCACCGGGGCCAGGTTGCGCGCCAGCTCGTGCCAGTCGGCCCCGCAGATCACGTCCTCGGTCTCGCACAGCTCGCGGTTCCAGGGATGCAGCAGGGTGGCCGCCGTGATGCCGGCCTGCAGCGCTCCCTCCAGGTTCACCGGCGAGTCGTCGATCAGGACGTCGATCCCGATCTCGCGGCAGCGCGTGACCTTGTCGTAGGAGCAGTAGAGCTCGTCGAACGGCAGCGCGATCCGGTGCAGCCAGCGCTCGGTGACGTCGTGCGAGGCGCCCGCGCGATGCGACGTGATGTGGATGAAGTGGCCCGCGCCGTGCCAGGCCCGCACGGCCTCGACGGCGCCGGGGTAGGGCTCGGCGGCCAGCACGCGCGCCTCGGAATGGGTCTCCTCCACGCAGGCGCGCACCTGCTCGGGGCGCAGCAGCGTGATGCCCCAGGTGACCTGGTCCTCGTAGGGCAGGGGGATCCCGAAGCGGCGCCGTGCGGCGTCGGAGAGCTGATCCCAGTAGTGGTGCAGGGTCGAGTCGATGTCGATCGCGATGTTCATGACAGCCCGTTGATACCGTAGCTCCGAGGTGGCGTCGGCGCGCGCACAGATCGCGGCTGTGATGCGCAACGGGCTGCTGCGGCCGGCGCCCGATGCGACCTACGCGGACGGGGACGACGCAGGCTGGCTCGATGTCGACTGGCCCGCGCTGCAGCGGCCGCTCGAGTTGCTCGGCCGGCGCGTGAACGTGCTCGACACCCAACCGACCGCGTCGGCGGGCACAGGCAGCTCGGATCCTCCGCTGCTGTTCCTGCATGGGTGGGCTTCGAACTGGCAGGTCTTCCTGCTCAACATCGCGGCGTTCATGGGCACGCACCGATGCCTGGCGCTCGACCTGCCGGGGTTCGGCGCGTCGGAGATGCCGTCCGAGCCGATCTCGATCCAGGGCTACGCCAAGACGGTGGACGCGATGTGCGACGCGCTCGGCGTCGACTGCGTGACGGTGGTCGGCCACTCGACCGGCGGCTTCATCGGCGCGGAGTTGGCGCTGTCGTTCGACACGCGGGTGGACCGGCTCGTGCTCGTGTCCGCCGCGGGGCTATCGACCGAGCACGTGGCGCGCGCGCCCTCGCTCGCGGTCGCGCGCGTGCTCGCTGCCGGCTTCCCGCACGCGCTGCGCTTCGAGTCGGCGGTCGTGCGCCGGCCGCGGCTGCGGCGGGCCGCGATGCAGCTCGTGATCCGGTACCCGGAGAAGCTGTCGGTCCCGCTCGCGCAGGAGCTCGTGCTGAGCTCGGGCAAGCCGGGCTTCGTGCCGGCGCTCAAGGCGGTGCTGGAGTACTCGTTCCGCGACCGGCTGGGGAAGATTCTGATCCCCGTGCTGATCGTGTGGGGCCGCAACGACCTGTTCGTGCCGGTTTCGGACGCGCGCCGCTACCAGGAGCTGATCGGGCCCAACGCTCGGCGGGTCGTGTTCGAGGACACGGGGCACGTGCCGATGCTCGAGCGACCCTCGCGGTTCAACGCGCTGCTGCGGGAGTTCCTCGCCGGGGATCCGGCGCCGGAGTCCGAGATCGCGGGGGTGTCGGGACCATAGAAGGCGATCACCCGCTCGTTGTCGCGCCGCACCATCAGCTGAATCTTCGGGATGCCGCGATCGCGCACCCACGCCTCGCAACCCTCCATCATGCGCCGTGCGAACCCGCGACCGCCACCCCGAGGTAGTAGAACCAACCTCGGTGGCCGTCGTGCCCGACCATGGCAGTTGCCATCAGGCGCAGAGCGCCATGGCATCGATGCAGCCGCGATGCTCCGGGCTCACAGTTCGGAGGCGAGCAAGGCCAGAGCACGCCCGAGACCGGCGTCGACTTGTGCCATCAGCCAGTCAGGCATCGCGCCGATCTGCTCCTCCAGCGTGTCGCGATCGATGGTCGCAACCTGCGTGACGTTGACGACGGAATCGCCGTTGAGGTTCGCGGCGTCAGCCGGCACGGCGACGTTGCCAGGAAGCGAAGCGAGCCCCACGTTCGTCGTGAGGACGGCGACCGTGACCGTTCGCAACTTGGAACGGTTGTATGGGTCGGCGCTGACGATCAACACCGGGCGTCGGAGGGCCGGCGCTGAGCCTCTGGGCAGGCCGAGATCGGCCCACCACACCTCGCCTCGCCGCATCAGGCCTGGTCGTCGGCAGCCAAGGCCGCAGCTGCAGCGTCCGTGAACGCATGGTCCGCCGAGCGTCCGGCGATCGCGCGGTCGATCGCCTCGGTGGTGCCTTCGTGGTCCAGCGCGTTGAGCCATCGTTCGGCCGCGCGGGCGAAGAACTCGCTGCGCGAGACTCCCAATCGCTTCGCCGCATGGTCGACGCGGTGAAACGTGTCGTCCGGAAGCGAGATCGCCGTCTTCATCCTCCGAGTATAACCAGGTCATACCCATTCGGCGCTCCGAGCCGGCGTCCGCCGCCACACTGTCTGGCCCGTGCCCG
>JBPCNM010000245.1:0-10832 GCA_051001255.1 Solirubrobacteraceae bacterium | reverse complement strand
GGCCGGTGGCGGCCGGGGGCGGCGGTCTGGTGGTCGGCGGGGGCGCTGGGGCGGTCAGACCGCGGCGGGGAGCGCGCGGATGCGCGCGAGCGCCTGGTCGAAGTCGGCTCGCCAGGGCCAGCGGGCGCCGGCATCGACCCCTTCCAGCAACTCGCCGCGAGCCAGCGCGGGATCCGGGTCACCGCAAGCCAGCGCCAGCACGTCCACCGCAGTCCCCGCCGGCAGCCCGAGCTCCAGCGGGTCTCCGCGTAACGAGTCGGCAACGCCGAGTGCGCGGCGCAACTGCGCCAGCGTCCAGCGCAGCGCCCCGAGCGGGTCGTCGGCCTCGCCGAAGATCAGCCCGGCCAGCCGCGCCCGCGCGACCCGTCGCTCGGTCAAGACCACGTAGGCGAGCACCGCCCACGCCTTATGACCACGCGGCGGAGCGGCAACGACGCCGTCGCGCACGATCTCCGGCCGTCCCAGCAGGCAGATCACGAGCGTCGACACGAGATCATGGATCGTAAACCGCCACGCCGTGCGCGGGCTCGAAGACAACGCTGGGCGCGGAACAGCGCTCGGCCCTCGGTCCTCGCGTTGCCGCTCTCGTTTCTCGCGCAAGGGGGCATGGCGGTCGACGTTGACGTCCGCGGCTCCAAGCCCCAGCATGCCCGTGGATGAGACCCATGACCGAACTCGACCTGCTGCTCATGGGTCCGCCCGGTGCGGGCAAGGGGACCCAAGGCCGGCTGCTGGGCGAGGCGCTCGGGGTGCCGTGGGTGTCGAGCGGCGACCTGCTGCGGCACGCGGTCGAGGACGGCAGCGCGCTCGGCGAGGAGGCGCGGGGCTTCATGTCGCGTGGCGACCTGGTGCCCGATCGGGTGATCGTCGGGCTCATGAGCCGGCGCCTGCAGGAGCCCGACGCGCGCGGCGGCTTCATCGCCGACGGCTATCCCCGGACGGTGCCCCAGGCCGATGCGCTCGCCGCCGCGCTCGACGCACTCGGGCGCCGGCTCACGGCGGCGCTGGCGATCTTGTTGCCCGACGACGAGGTCGTCGACCGCCTCTCCGGCCGACGCACGTGCCCGGCGTGCGGCCGGGTGTATCACGTCGAGCACGAGCCGCCGGTGCGCGCGGAGCAGTGCGACGCCGACGGCGCGCGCCTGATCCGACGCGAGTACGACTCTGCGGAGACGATCCGGCGGCGCGTTGCCGTCTATCACAAGGACTCCGAGCCGCTGATCGCGTACTACGGCGAACGCGGCCTGCTCCGCGAGGTGGACGGCATCGGCCCTCCCGAGGTCGTCGCCGAGCGGCTTCACGCCGCGGCGGCTTCGAGTGCCTGACTACCCCGGCGCGCGGCCGTTGTTCAGAACACCTCGGGCACGAATCGCTGGGTCTCGCGCGGCGGGCGCTCGTAGCCGTGATCGCTCTGGCGCGGCGGAAGGGTCAGCGGCGCCGGCGCCTGGTACTCGTAGGGGATGCTCGCGAGCAGATGCGTGATGGTGTTCAGCCGCGCGCGGCGCTTGTCATCGGCCTGGACCACCCACCACGGGCACAAGTCCGTGTCGGTGTGGGCGAACATCGCGTCCTTGGCACGCGAGTAGTCGACCCAGCGGCTGCGCGCCTCGAGGTCCATCGGGCTGAGCTTCCAGTGCTTGGCGGGGTCGGCCAGCCGCGCCTGGAAGCGGCGCTCCTGCTCGTCGTCGGAGACGGAGAACCAGTACTTGATGAGCTTGACGCCCGAGCGGATGAGCATTTCCTCGAACAGCGGGCACGCGCGAAGAAACTCCTGATACTCCTCCTCGGTGCAGAAGCCCATGACGCGCTCGACGCCGGCGCGGTTGTACCAGCTGCGATCGAACAGCACCATCTCCCCGCCTGACGGCAGCTCCCCGACGTAGCGCTGGAAGTACCACTGCGTACGCTCGCGATCGCTGGGCGCGGGCAGGGCGGCGACGCGGCAGACGCGCGGGTTGAGGTCCTGGGTGATCGTCTTGATCACGCCGCCCTTGCCGGCCGCGTCCCGGCCCTCGAAGATGACCACGACGCGCAAGCCGCGCGCCTTGACGTACGCCTGGAGCTTGACGAGCTCCACGTGGAGCCGGTCGGCCTCCTCCTCGAAGCGCTTGCGCTTGAGTTTCGGTGCGGTGTCGGGTGAGCGGCCGTTCGCTCGCTCAGCCGCCTGCGCCTCGTCTGCGTTCTTCGCCTTGGCCATGGTTCGGACTCCTCCGCGTCGTCTCGGAAGAGTCTCACCGGGGCGGGCGCGCGCGAAACAGGGGCGCCGGCGACAAGGAGGAGCGCCTCGTAGCGGTGGTTGCAGGTACGGCTGTCATGTGGCATACTGAACCTAATGGTTCAGTATCCGCAGATCGACCGCACCTTCGCTGCACTCGGGGACCCCACTCGCAGGAGCATCCTCGAGCGCCTCGGCCGCGGCAGCGCGACGATCACCGAGCTCGCGGAGCCGTTCGGGATCTCGCTCACCGGGTGCAAGAAGCACGTGCGGGTACTCGAGGACGCCGAGCTCGTCAGCACCGAGAAGGTGGGACGGGCGCGCCGATGCAGCGTCGGCCCGCGGCGCCTCGAGGACGTCCATGAGTGGACCGAGATGTACCGGCGGATGCTGGACGAGCGCCTCGACCGATTCGGGGAGCTGCTCGAACGAACGAAAGGAGTGCCGCAATGACGAGTGACCGGATCCAGGCGCCGACCGCCACCGTGACGACGCCGACGGAGCGCGAGATCCACATCGAGCGCGTGTTCGACGCGCCCCGAGACCGCGTGTTCGCGGTCTACACAGATCCGGAGCTCATTCCGGAGTGGTGGGGCCCGCGCGACACGACCGCCGTCGTCGATCAGATGGACGTCAGGCCCGGCGGGAGCTGGCGGTTCGTGATTCGCAACTCGGACGGCAGCGAGACCGCGTTCCGCGGGACCTACCGCGAGATCACCCCGCCCGAGCGAATAGTGCAGACGTTCGAGTGGGAAGGAATGCCGGGTCACGTGTCCGTCGAGACCGCCACGTTCGAGGCTCTCGGCGACCGCACGAAGGTGACGACGACATCGCTGTTCCACACGACCGAGGAGCGCGACGGCATGCTCGGGTCGGGCATGGAGGGTGGGATCAACGAGACCTACGCCCGCCTCGACGAGCTGCTCGCGAGGCTCGCGTCTCGCTGACCCGCGACAACGCCCGGGTCCGGAACTCATTCCAGCAGTATCGGAAGCCGCGCGGCTGCGCGGCTTCCCGCCGTTCATGCGCCTTGCCGACCGGCCGTCCCGTGAGGCCGCCGCTGGCGCATCGTCGTCCGGCACACGACCCGGAGCGCGAGCGAACGGGCTCGGCGCCGGGCTGGCCACCTCGCGGCGGTGCGCTGGGCGCCGGCGGTGCGCGGCCGAGTTCTCAGGCGCCGAGGACGATCAGGCCCAGGGTCCGTGCTGCCTGCGCCTGACGCAGATCGAAGGTGAGGAACGGGACGGCAGACCCGCCGACGCGCTGGGCCGCTGCGAGATGGAGCGCGTCGAGCGTTCGCACTCCGGTCATCTCGGCGATCGCCGCGGCCGTCTCGCACGTGACCTCGTCCAGCTCGACGATCGAGAAGACGCGGAGGTCCTGGGTGAATGCCGAGCGGGCGGCGGCGGCATCGGTTTCGTCGAGCAAGCGCGCGAGGTTGCGGCGAACCTCGACGATCGTGTGCCGGGCCGTCAGCAGTGAGGGGTCGCTGCGAAGCAGTGCCTCGGCCGCCTCGGAATCGGGTTCGTCGATGTAGCGCTTCAGCAGAGCGCTGGAGTCCACGCACAGGCTCACTCGGCGCGATCTTCGGCGAGCGCGTCGAGTACCCGCCGGGGACTCTTCCACCGCCGAACCACACCGAGACCGCTCTGCGATGCCGGCGTGATCCAGCCCTGGGCGAGGCCCTCCTGGACCCGAGCGCGTCCCGGAAGCGGACCGAGCAACGCCTTGGGGCGGCCCCGCTCGGTCACGAGGAGCAGCTCGCCGCGCTCGGCGCGATCGAGGTACTCGGAGAGTCGTTGCTTGAGTTCACGGACGCCTACCTCGGCCATGTGGACATCGTACATGCTCGATGTGTCCACATGTCCGGAAGGCGAGTGCTGGCACGGTTGTGCCCGCACGCCGCCCACGACATGATCTGCGACATGCGCGCCCGGCGGATCACGCCATGGGCAGCCGTGCTCTTGACGGCTGCGGGCGCGGCATGCGGAGTCGTGCTCGAAGTTCGCTCCGGCTCTGACGGCTTCGGCGCGCTGAACGCGGCCGGCTGGCTGTCGCGACGTTCGCCTCGGCGGTGGCGGGCCTCGTGCTGGCGACTCGTCGTTCCAGCAGCCCGACCGGCTGGATCCTGCTCGCGAACGGCCTCGTGCTGATCCTGATCGGGCTCGCGGACGCGTACGCGCGCTACACGGTGATCGTCGACCCGGGCGCGCTGCCCGGTGGCGAGTGGGCGGTGCTGCTGTCCGAGCGGTCGTGGCCGGCGCTGTTCGCGGGGGTGGCGGCGATCGCGTGGGTGTTCCCGGATGGCCGGCTTCCGTCACTGCGGTGGCGGCGGGTAGCCGTCACGGCGGTCTCGTCGTACGCGGTCGTGATCGTGGTGTCGCTGTTCGAGCCGGGAGGATTCGACGGCGCGTTTGCGAGCGTGCCCAGCCCGCTGCCCGCGCTGCCCGAGTCGGTCGCGAGTCTTGTGTTCGCCGTCAGTGGGACCGGTGCGCTGGCGACGCTGGTCGCCGGCGTCGTCGCCATGCGGAGCAGGCTGAGGCGGTCCTCCGGCGTCGAGCGCCTGCAGCTGCGATGGCTCGTCTATGCCGCGGTTCTGATCCCCGGCTCGGTCGGCGTCTGCCTCGTCGAGGTCGCCGTCACCGGGGACGACGGCGAGGCCACCACTGCCGCGATCATGCTTACGCTGATCGCGATCCCGGCCGCGATTGCGGTCGCGGTGATGCGCTACCGGCTGTACGAGATCGATCGGCTGATCAACCGCACGCTGGTCTACGCAGCGCTGACCGCGGGGCTCGCCGCCACCTTCGCCGCCGTCTCGCTGACGCTGGGCGTGGCGATCGGCGGTGGGTCCACGGTTCCGACCGCGACGGCGACGCTCGCGGTGGCGTTGGCCTTCGGGCCACTCCGCTCGCGGCTTCAGGTGACCGTGGACCGGCGCTTCGATCGGGCGCGATATGAGGGGCTGCGCCGCGTCGAGCGCTTCCTGGAGGACCTCCGAGCGGGTCGCGCCGCTCCCGAGGCGGCCGGCGAGGTACTGGCGAACGCGCTCGGCGATCCCGGCCTGGAGCTGTTCTTTTGGGTGGACGATCGTCACGTCGACGCGACGGGACGCCTGGTCGACGACCTCCCCGCGCGCCGCGGGGCGCGGACGCCGGTGCGGCGCGGTGAGCTGTCGCTGGCGACGGTTGTGCACGACCCGGCGCTCATTGAGCGGCCCGACCTTCTCGACAGCGTTATCGGTGCCGCCGGGCTTGCGATCGAGATTGCGCGCCTGCGCGTCGAGGTGCGCCGACGGCTCGCCGAGGTCGAGGAGTCGCGCGCCCGGATCGTCACGGCGGGGTACGACGAGCGCCGCCGGCTCGAGCGCGACCTCCACGACGGCGCGCAGCAGCGCCTGGTCTCGATCGGCCTCGCGCTTCGCCACGTCGAGAGCCGGCTTCCGCCCACCAGCCAGCAGGCGCGTGAGCTGAACGCCACAGTGGCCGAGGTCTCCGGCGCGATCGAGGAGCTGCGCGAACTGGCCCGCGGCGTCAGGCCCGCCGGTCTTGACGACGGCCTTGCTCCGGCGCTGCGCGAGCTGGCGTCGCGATCGCCCCTCCGGACGCGGGTCGAGGCCACCGGCGAGCGCTTCGACGACCGGCTCGAGACCGCCGCGTACTTCGTGGCGAGCGAGGCGCTCGCGAACGCCGCGAAGCATGCGCGCGCATCGCTCGTCACGCTGGGCGCGGCGAGGCGGAACGGCAGCCTCGTTCTGTCGGTCCGCGACGACGGCGTCGGCGGCGCCCGCCCGGCGGACGGGTCGGGCCTGGTCGGCATGACCGACCGCGTGGCGGCCCTGGGAGGCAGCCTGACCGTCGCCAGCCCGGCGGGTGAGGGGACGATGGTCGTTGCGGAGCTGCCATGCGGATCGTGATCGCCGAGGACCAGGTCCTCCTGCGCGAGGGCCTTGGGCGGCTGTTCGAGGACGCGGGGCACGCCGTCGTAGCCTCGGTCGAGGACCCGGATCAGCTACGCGCAGCGGTCAGTGAGCATGAGCCCGACCTCGCGGTCGTCGACGTGCGGATGCCTCCGTCGTTCAGCGACGAAGGGATCCGCGCGGCGCGGTGGATCCGCGACGCCCACCCGTCCGTCGGCGTGCTCGTGCTGTCCCAGCACGTCGAGGCCGCCGGCGCTGTCGGGCTCGTCTGGCAGGGCGGCTTCGGCTACCTCCTCAAGGACAGGGTGCCGAACGTGGCGGACTTCCTGGAGGCGGCCGAGCGCGTCGCGCGTGGCGGATCCGCATTGGACCCTAAGGTCGTGTCGTCGCTGGTGGGAGGCAACTTCGCGGACGGGCTGGAAGTCCTCACCGAGCGCGAGCGCGATGTGCTGGCGCTGATGGCAGAAGGACTCACCAACAGCACCATCGCGCGCCGCCTCGTACTCACCGAGCGCACCGTCGAGGGTCACGTTCGCAGCGTGCCGATGAAGCTCGACCTGCCCACGATCGACGGCGCGCACCGGCGGGTGCTGGCGGTTGTCACCTACCTGCGCAGCGGGGAGCGCACGCGCTAGCACTTGTCCGAAGAGGCGCGCTGGCACGGGACGGATCCCGTGCTGGCGTCGATGTGGCGGGCGCTGCGCGGACGTAGCTTCGAGGGGTCCCGCACACGCGCTCGAAGGAGCACCATGCATCTCACGCGTCGACTTGTCCCGCTGCTCGCGCTTCCCGCGCTCGGGGCCGGCATCCTGCTCGCCTCCGGGGCCTCCGCCCAGGCCCCGGCCGCGCGCACGCTCAGCTTCAAGGAGCTCGAGAAGCGCGGCACGTTCACCCATGTGCGCAACACGAAGACGAGGTCGCAGCTCGCGAACTCCCAGGGCGACGGGATCGTGTCGACCGTCCCGCTGGCCGACCGCTCCGGGAAGGTCGTCGGCAGGCTGCACGCCGACTGCACCACGACGACCGGGGCGCGGGACTTCCGCAAGTCCGAGCTGATGTGCTCGGGGGCGCTGGTCCTGCGCGACGGCACGTTGACGCTGCACGCCGTCACCAGCCCGGGCTCCAGCATGACCACCGGGACGGTCACGGGCGGGACCGGCGCCTACGCGAACGCCCGCGGCCTGTTCCACTCAGAGGGGGCCCCGGGCGGAGCGCAGCAGACGATCACGCTCGCCGGCTGAGGCGAACGACCATGGAGAACATCAATCGCGCCGCCGTCGACGTCGCGCCGCAGCAAGCTCACCCGGGGCTCGCCCTCGTCCTGGCGCTGCTGTCCATCCCCGGCTCGACGATCGCCTGGAGCCTTCCGGCCGGCGGCCTCTGGATCGGCCTCCCCCTCGGGATCGCGGCGATCGCCATCGGCATCCGCGCGCGGCGTCGGCTCGCGGATCGCGCGCCCTTGGCGATGGCCACCGCCGCGATCGCGATCGGCGCCCTCGCGATCGGTCAGATGGTCGTCTACTCGCTGGCCCTGGCGTGAGGAGGAAAGCGCCGGGCGTCGCCGAGCTCGGCGAGGATCGCGCACGCGACTTGTGGGGCCGATCCCGTAGTGGCGCATCAGCGCCCGGCAGCCGGGCTGGGTGCGGGCGAACGCCTTGAGATCGCGGTCGAGCGGGGCGAGCTGGCTGTTGACATGCGCGATGACGGCCAGCGCGACCGTGATCTGGCGCTGCGCGGCCGGAGAGAGGTCCAGCGCGGCGAGCTGCTCATGGCCGTCGCGTCCGTCGAGTCGTGTGACGGCGAGCCGCACGCCGTGATCAATGAGCACGCGTGGATGCGCTGCAGCCATTCGGTGCGCTCAGCAGCAAGCGGCTGAGCGGGTCGACCAGGTCTTGCGCAGCCGCACCAGGGCGCGCAGCTCGAGGATGTGCTCTGGTGCGATTCGCGCCGGCGCCAGCCGCCGCTCGATCAGCAGGTCCCGCAGATGGCGCGCGTCGCGGCGATCGGTCTTCGCGCGTCGCTTCGGGCCGCGCGCCGCGCTGGTCTCGGCCGGCTCGGCCAACTGCACGACCGCACCGGCGCGCTGGAGCTCCTCGACCACGAACCGCCAGCCGGTGGTGGCCTCCACCGCGGCCTCGACAACCTCGCTGGCCGAGCGCCGCAGGAAACCGCGCAGCGTGGTCTGATCGGCCGGCGTGATGCGGCCGGTCGTCACCTCACCGGTGGCGCTATTCAGAGCGTCACAAGTGATCTGCGCGCGATGCACATCGAGCCCGACAACGATGGCCATGCAAGCCCTCCTCGACCTTATGGGACACGTCGCAGATCAGTCTCCACGGCCGGTCGCACGGCGCCCCGTCACATGCCACCCTGCCCGGACTCATCCTCAGGCTGCGCCGGCCGGTCAGCCGTCAGGCCCGTCAGGCGAGGGCTCGCTGACGTCCGCCTCGGGTAGCAGGTGCACCCGCTCGCCGTGCGGTCCGAAGATCGCGATGACCTCGCTGGGCTCGTCGACGACGCCCATCCAGTGCGGTGTCCAGGTGCTGAACTCGGCGGCCTCGCCGGGGTGGAGCACGAAGTCGCGGTCGCCGAGCACAAGTCGCAAGCGTCCGCTCAGCACGTAGAGCCACTCGTGTCCCTCGTGGGTGCGGGGCGTCGGCTCGCGGCGGTCGGCGGGCAGTCTGATCTTGAAGGCGTGCTGGCCGGAGCTGCCGGGGTGCTGGTTCAGCGGCCAGATCGTCATGCCGTCGCGGATGCGGCCGGTCGAGCGCACGCGCGGGTCCTCCGCTCGCGGCGCGGCAAGCAGGTCGTCGGCGCGGACCCCGAGGGCGCGGGCGAGTGGCGGCACGTGGTCGAGTGTCAGCCGGCGAGCTCCCGACTCGAGCCGACTCAGCGTGGACGCGTCCATTCCTGCCGCCGCTGCGAGGTCCGCGAGCGTCAGCCCGCGCTCGGTGCGCAGTGCCCGCAGGCGTCCGCGGACCCGCCCCTGGACGTCGTCGTCGTCGGGACGACCGAGATGATCGCTTGCCGATTTGGCACGAAAGCTTGCCAGGGCGATCATCTTATCCACGATAGGGGACGTATGATCGACGACAGAACTCTGTGGGAATGCGTGGTCGTCGGCGGAGGTGCGGCGGGCTTGAGCGCGGCGCTCGTCTTAGGCCGTGCGCGGCGACGCGTGCTCGTCCTCGACGCCGGCGAGCAGAGCAACCGGCCCGCCCACGGCATCGGCGGCCTGCTCGGCCACGACGGCCTGGCGCCGGCGGAGCTCCACGCCCGCGGGCGCGCGGAGCTGGCCGCGTACCCATCGATCGAGGTGCGCGACGTGCGCGTCATCGGCGGGTCGCCGCAGGAACGCGGGTTCATGCTGTCGACCGCGGACAGCGTGCAAGTCCAGACGGCGCGCGTACTGCTGGCGACGGGCATGGACTACGCCGCGCCCGATCTGCCCGGTGTGGCCGAGTTGTGGGGAGCGACCGTCTTTCACTGCCCGTACTGCCACGGCTGGGAGGTTCGCGACGGCGCGCTTGGCGTCCTGGGAAACGCCGCGGCCACGCACCGCGCGCTGCTCCTGCGCGGGTGGAGCGCAGACGTCGTCCTCCTCACAGACGGGCCGGCCGACCTCGACGCCGACGAGCGCAGGCAGCTGCAACGAGCGAACGTGCCGGTCGTCGAGCGGCGGGTAGCCGGCGTCCGCGGCCGCGGCGGAGCGCTCGAAGCGGTGCTGTTCGCCGACGGCGGGAAGCTGCCCCGCGACGGGCTGCTCGTGCCCGCGCCACTGCGGCAACGATCCTCGCTGGCGAGCGATCTCGGCGCCGAGCTGACCGAGCGCGGCACGGTCGACGTCGACGCCTTCGGCCAGACGACGGTGCCCGGGCTATACGCCGCAGGCGACGTCTCCTCCCTGATGCCGCAGGTAGCGGGCGCGATCGCGGAAGGCTCGCGCGCGGCCGCGATGATCAACGGCGACCTCCTCGCCGAGCAGTACGGGATCGAGCCGATGATGCCGAGACGGACCGCCGTTCCTACGGGTTGAGGGCGGCGCCTTGGGGACGACCCGGACCAAGGAACGATGATGACACCGCCCTGTCACCGACCCTGCGGCTCTTCCGAAGGGCGCGTTCTCGGGAAGGTTCCTGGGCTTCGCCGCGGTCTGGGCGAACTGCGCGACCGGGATGTCGTCACGAGTGTTGCCACGGCCCAAGAGGCTGGGCTGCCAGGCTACCCAGAGAACACGGAAGGCCCCGCTTTGAAGGGCCTTCCTATGCGCCGAAGAGGACTCGAACCTCCACCCGGTTATCCCGGACCAGGCCCTCAACCTGGCGCGTCTACCAATTCCGCCATCGGCGCGAGGGCTCGCGGAGTATAGCCTCGCCTCGCGCCCTCAGCGCCGGGGCGGGAGTTGCTCGCGGCCCCGCACGGGACCGTCGCCCGGGCGGCCTTGGACCGCGCGTCCGGGCCGCGTCCGCCGGTCGCTTGCCGTACTCGCGGCGCCCGCGACCGCCGGCCAGCCGGTAGACGCGCACGTAGTCGAATTCGGCCGTATGCCCTGCGCCGCCCATCGAGACCAGGCCGGTGGGCGGGTGGGCCAGCGCGTGCGTCCGCGTCCCACCGCGCACCCAGCGCCGTCCGTCGAGACTGCTGTAGCCGACGTACCGCTGCTCGCCGCTCGCCCGATCCACGCGCCGCACGACGCGC
>JBPCNM010000244.1:0-19388 GCA_051001255.1 Solirubrobacteraceae bacterium | reverse complement strand
CGTGCAGCAGCGCAACTTGCCCGACCGACGTGGCGTGCTCGCCGTCCACGCCCAGCTCGGCGGCGACCTCGAGCGCCAGCGCGAGCACCGCCTCGGAATGCGCGGCCGTGTAGTTCTCGCGCGCGTTAAGCGCCACCAACAGGGCCTGGCAGGCGGCGGCCTCGACCTCCGCGCGGCGGTGCAGCATCGCTCCCTCGGCGGCGGAGAGGCGCTCGGCGGCCATGCGGACCAGCACGCCGAGGTAGCGCAGGTCGCGTTCGCCGAGCTACGGCTGGGGGTCGCGGCTCAGGCAGCACAGCGAGCCGTAGAGCGAGCCGTCGGACCGGCGCACCGGAACCCCGGCGTAGGCGCGGATGCCGGTAGCGGCGACGAACGGATGCGCGGCGGCCTGCGGCAGCGCGGCGGCGTCGGGGACGAGCTGCGGCGCGGCGCCCGCCACCATCGCGTGGCACCAGGAGTACTCGCGCGGCAGCGTGAAGCCGGCGCTCACGCCATGGTAGGCGTCAGTGTCGCCGTCGACCTCGCGCAGCACCAGCTCGGACTCGTGCACCTCGGCGAGGTACGCGAGCTCCATTCCCAGCACCTCACGCGCAGCGGCGAGCAACCCGTCCATCGGAGTGCTATCGGCACGCGCGCCCGCGCCCTGAGCTTCGTGGGTGCTCACGCTGACGTCCGTACTACGCGATGGCGCGATGGCGCTGGTCCGTGGCGTCCACCGTGATGATGACGCCCGGATTCACCCAGACGTTCGCCCGGATCGCCGAACCGTCGCATACCAGGAGATTCTCATAGCCGAGCACCCGCGGCGCGGACCGGCTTACGGGGGCGTCATGTTCGACGCCCCCGTCACCGCGATCACCGGTGCTTGTGCTTCCTCTTGACCTTGATGACGATCGCCGAGACCTCGGTCTTGGACAGCCCCCCGGTCGGGGTGAACGTGATCGCCAGGTTGACCTTCAGCTGCTTCTTCTTGCGCAGCACCTTCTTGCCGGCCTTCGTCGGCGCGATCTTGAGCTTGACGGCCCCGGCCTTCGTCGCGACCGCGTTGGCAGGCTTGATCAGCTTCTTCTTCTTCGAGGCGACAGCGAGGCGCGCGGCGGCGGGTCCCGAGGCCTGCGACGCGCTCACCGTACCGGGGCCTGGCACCTGGACCGTCACGGTCGCCGAGCCGTTGCGAAACGTCACGCTGGCGCCCGGCGCCGAGAAGTCGTTCGGCGGGAGCGGAGGCGGCGGCGGGGTCGACGCGGGCGGCGGGGGCGGCGGCGGCGCGATGACGGGCACCTCCGGCGGCTTGCAGGTGCTCGCGGCCTCCGTGAAGAACGCGAGCCGGTCGAGCATCACCGCCGAGTCGTAGATCGAGTCGCCCTGATCGAAGATCGACAGGTAGATCACGTGCGCGCCTGGTGTGATCGAGCTCTTGGTGGTCACCCTGCCGGTCGCCCCGTCGAACGTGGTCCCGATCGCCTCCTCGGCGGTGGCAGCGACGCCGCCGACGCCGTCGATGCTGACCGGAGCCCCGTTCGGCGCGGTGGCGAAGTCGCCCGCGTGGGTGATCGCGTTGTCGCTGGTCGTCCACGTCAGGGCGTCGATCTCCGCGATGAACGCATCGTTGAAGTCATGATTGACGAACTCCGGGAACTCCTCCGATAGGAACCGGTAGTCGAGCGAGACGCAGTTCGCACCCGCCGGGACGTCGACCCCCATCCTCAGCACGGTCGCGTCGTTGTCCGTGTTGCCGTGCAGCGAGCCGTTGTCGCTCCTCGGCAGCCCCTCGTCGTCCGGTACGCCGAGGTCGAAGCTGGCGCTCGTTCCCGGGCCGTCGTTTGGCTTGTCGACGCTCCCGACGTCGCCGGTTGCGAGGATCGCAAAGCTCGCCGGCGCGGTCGGGAACCCGCCGAGGAGCACCTCCGACACCGCGGCCGGGAACGGGTCAGGCGGGTCTTCCGGGGCCGGCAACGGCGACGGCACCGGCGTCGCGAGCTCCTGCCAGCCGGTCGCGGCCGTGTCCAACGTCGTCGGATCGTCGATGATGGCCGCCGCCACCGCGTCGGCGTCGTACTCCGGCACGATCGCCGCATGCGCCGGAGCGCTCGGCAAACCGAGCGCGATCAGCGCTCCCGCCGCGGCGAGCGCGGCGGCTCCTCGTGTGCGCCGCCGTCCAGCTCGCGTACGCCTGCTCAGACCATCCATAGTCCGTCCCTCCGTGGATCGTTTGCCTGGATCCTCGATCTGAGCAGACGGAGCGGGCGCACGTCAAGTCCGATCGGGTAGGCCTCACGCCCAGGTCATTCGAGCGGCTGGCCGGCGTAGCCGCGCTCACGCATCGCCGTCAGGACCCGGTCGGCGTGCTCGCGGCCGCGCGTCTCGAGCACCCAGCTCGACCGCCGTCTCGCGCACGTGCAGGTCGAAGCCCTCGCGCACGTGGGAGACGTCGACGATGTTGGCACCCGAGTCGGCGATGCAGCCCAGCAGGCCCACGAGCGCACCGGGACGGTCCGGGACGCGGGTGAGGACGACCAGGCGCCGGCCGGCGAGCGTCTCGTGCCGGCGCGCGATCGAGAGCAGCAGGCCCGGATCGACGTTGCCCCCGGAGAGGACCGCGACCGTCGTGCCCTGGGCGGCGGGCGCGACCTGCCCGCCCAGCAGCGCCGCCACGCCGACCGCGCCGGCGCCCTCGACGACGAGCTTGCAGCGCTCGAGCAGCACGACCATCGCCTCGGCGGCGTCCTCGTCGTCGACCACTGCCATGCCGTCGAGCCATGCGCCCAGCAGCGCGAGCGTGAGATCGCCCGGGCGCTTGACCGCGATCCCGTCGGCGATCGTCAGCGCCGAGGCGGCCGGCACGGGCGTGCCGGCCCGCAGCGAGGCCGGGTACGGCGCGCAGGCGGCGACCTGCACGCCCACGACCTCGACCTCCGGTCGCGCGGACTTCACGGCGATGGCGATCCCGGCGGCCAGCCCGCCGCCCCCGACCGGCACGACGACCTTGGCGAGGTCCGGCACGTCCTCGAGCAGCTCGAGCCCGAGCGAGCCCTGTCCGGCCACGACGTCCGGGTCGTCGAACGGATGCACGAACGTGAGCCCGCCCTCCCGCGCGCGCTGCTCGGCTGCGGCGAGGCACTCGTCGAGCGATGCGCCGCCGACGTGGACCGTCGCGCCCTGGCCGCGCGCGGCCTCCGCCTTGGCGATCGGCGCGTCGGCGGGAACGAAGACCTCGCAGCGCACGCCGTGGGCGGCCGCCGCTGCCGCGAGCCCCTGCGCGTGGTTGCCGGCGGACGCCGCCACGACGCCGTCGGCGCAGCCCGACTCTCCCAGCGCGGCCAGCTTGGCCGAGGCTCCGCGGACCTTGAACGAGCCCGTGCGCTGGAGGTTCTCGGCCTTGAGCGCCACCGTGGCGCCCGCGCGCTCGGAGATCGTGCGCGTCGAGAGCACCGGCGTGCGCCGGGCGACCCGCTCCACCTCGGGCCGGGCCGCTTGGATGTCGGCGGCGGTGACGCGCTCAGTCGGGGACGGCAAGGATCGCGTCGATCTCGACGTCGGCGCCCAGCGGCAGCGAAGCGACGCCGATCGTGCTGCGCGCGGGCGGCGCGTCGCCGAAGTAGCTCCCGTAGGCCTCGTTGACCGCCTTGAACGTGCCCATGTCGGTCACGTAGATGCCGCAGCGCACGGCGTCCTGGAGCGACGCCCCGGCCGCCGCGGCGACGATGCCGAGGTTCTCCATGCAGCGCCTGGTCTGCACGCCGATGTCGCCCTCCACGAGCGATCCGGTGCCCGGATCGATGGGGGTCTGCCCGGAGAGGAAGATCAGCCCGCCGCTCTTGACGGCGTGCGAGTAGGGGCCGACCGCCTTCGGGGCGCCGACCGCGGTGATCGTTTCGCGATGATGGGACATGGGGAGGCAATCTAACTAAGGCGCTTGCCCGAGCTTGCGAGGGCAAGTAAGCCGCACCCTGATCTCCGCGCGTGATGCCCAATCGACTTTCCAAAGAGACCTCCCCCTACCTGCTCCAGCACGCCGAGAACCCGGTCGACTGGCATCCGTGGGGCGAGGAGGCGCTCGGCCGGGCGCAGGCGGAGTCCAGGCCGATCCTCGTGTCGATCGGCTACGCGGCCTGCCACTGGTGCCATGTGATGGAGCGCGAGTCCTTCGAGGACCCCGAGGTCGCGGCGCTGATGAACGAGCGCTTCGTCTGCATCAAGGTCGACCGCGAGGAGCGCCCGGACGTCGACGCGATCTACATGGACGCCGTCCAGGCCATGACCGGCCACGGCGGCTGGCCGTTGAACGCCTTCCTCACACCCGAGGGCGTGCCGTTCTTCGCCGGCACCTACTGGCCGCCCGAGGCCCGGCACGGGATGCCCGCGTGGTCACAAGTCGTGGTCGGCGTCGCGAACGCGTGGCGTGAGCAGCGCGAGGAGATCGAGGAGACCGGGCGGCGCATCCTCCCGCGGCTCGCGGGCGCCGCGCTCATGCCTCCGCCGGAGGGCGAGATGGACCCCGCCGGGCTGGATGCCGCGGTGGCGGCGCTGCAGCGCGGCTACGACGCCCCGCACGGCGGCTTCTCCGCGAGCGCGCCGAAGTTCCCGGCCGCGTCGACGATCGAGTTCCTGCTCGGTCGCGGAGAGCGCAAGATGGCCTTGCACACGCTGCGCGCGATGGCCACCGGCGCGATGTACGACCAGATCGGCGGGGGCTTCGCGCGCTACTCGGTCGACGCGCGCTGGGTCATCCCGCACTTCGAGAAGATGCTCTACGACAACGCGCTGCTGGCGCGCGCATACCTGCACGGCTTCCAGGTCTCGGGCGAGCCGTTCTTCGCGCGCGTGTGCACCGAGACGCTCGACTGGGCGCTGCGCGACCTGCGCCAGGAAGAGGGCGGCTTCGCGTCGGCGCTCGACGCCGACTCCGAGGGCGAGGAGGGGCGCTTCTACGTGTGGACGCCCGACGAGGTCCGCGCCGCACTGGGCGACGACGCCCTGGCAGAGGCCGCGCTCGCGCACTTCGGTATGACCGGGCCGGCCAACTTCGAAGGCCGCTGGGCGCCGGTGCGCGCGACCTCGGACCCCGAGCGGCTCGACGAGATCAAGGCGCGGCTGCGCCACGCGCGCGAGCAGCGGGTGTGGCCGACGCTCGACGACAAGCGGCTGACCGCCTGGAACGCGCTCATGATCGCCGCGCTGGCCGACGCGGGCGCGGCGCTCGAGCGCCCCGACTACCGCGACGCCGCGATGGACTGCGCGGATTTCCTGCTGCGCGACATGCGCGACGCCGACGGCCGCCTGCTGCGCACCTACAACCGCGGCCAGGCGCGCCTCGGCGCCTACCTCGAGGACCACGCCTACTTGCTCGAGGCGCTGCTGACGCTGTACGAGACGACGTTCGAACCGCGCTGGTTCTCCGCCGCCCGCGAGCTCGCCGACGGCATCCTGGCGCGCTTCGCCGACGCCGAGCACGGCGGCTTCTACGCCACCGCCGACGACCACGAGCCGCTCATCGCGCGGCGCAAGGAGCTCGACGACGCACCGATCCCCGCCGGCGCGTCGTCGGCCGCGTTCGGGCTGCTGCGGCTGGCCGCGCTGACCGGCGAGCACCGCTACGAGGAGGCGGCGCTCGGCGTCCTGCGGCTGCTCCACGTCCTCGCCCCCCAGCACCCGATCGCGTTCGGCCACCTCCTGCAGGCGCTCGACTTCCACTTCGCCGCGGTCAAGGAGGTGGCGATCGTCGGACCTGGCGCCGAGCCACTCGAGCGCGTGGTGCGTGGGGCGTTCCGCCCGCACGTGGTGGTGGCCGGCGGCCCGTCGGACGGCGTCCCGCTGCTGGAGGGCCGCGAGCCGGTCGGCGGCCACGCGGCCGCTTACGTGTGCGAGCACTTCGCCTGCCGGGCGCCGGTCACCGAGCCGGACGAGCTCGCGGCACTGCTCTGAACGCGGGCAGCCGCCGGGCTTCGCCTTGCCGGGCCCCAGGCGCGCGCAGGTGATCTTCGCCGGTTTCGGCGCGGATCTTCCACGTCGTGCGCCGAGGCGCGCGGTATGCCGACCGGACTCGATCCCGCACACTTGCGCGGCGCTCTTCGGATAGCTCAGGGATCTATCGAGGGAGGATGGTCATGAGGGCGATCAAGCCCGGTGGGACGCGTGAGCAGCAGCGGTCGGAGACTGGCTTGACGCGGCCGCGCTGGTCAGGGGTCGGCTCGACCCCACCGCCGAGCAGGTGCCGGCGATCCTGCCCTACTTCGACTGCCTGACCGACGCGGTCGCGTCGCTTGGTCTGTGCGAGTTGCACGGTCGCTCGCTGGACCGGGCGCTCGCGCTGGACGTCTTCGAGGAGCGACGCCCCTGGCTGGATCGGAGATCGCCCGTCACAACGAAGCCGGGATCACGAGCATCGAGCAGGCGCGCGCGACCCTCGTGCCCCTGCGAGAGGCGCTCGACGCGCTCGCGCTCTCCAGGAAGCACGTGGCCCGCCGGCTGGAGGAGGGAGCGCGCGAGTTCCGCCTCGGCGTCGCGGACTGGGACATGAAGGGCTCCGACGCACGCCGTCTGGTTGAGCGATTCGATGCCATCGCGGACGTCGTACGGTCATCGGGGCTTCCCGCGATCACCGACCACCTCGACCGGGGCCTCGACGAGCTGATTGCCGTACGACGCCAGCCTGATCGCGGGGTGGTCGACAACTTCCCCTTCTGGAAGCTCCTGATCCTGGCCGCCTGGCTCGGCTGGTGGATCGTGCTTCTGGTGGTGTGCAGCGCGTTTGGCTGCTCGCCCACCGTCGGCGTCTTCTGGACTCTCATCAACATCTCGCACCTCCTCTTCTTCGTCCTGTTCTGCTAGGAGCGAGCGACCACGACGAACAGACTCGGAGATCCATATTGCACCATCAGCTGACATCCACCTGTTCTTCGAAGGCAAGGAGGCGACGGAAGACGACGTCAAGGAAGCGAGCCACACGCTCTACTTCGCTGACCGGGCCGAGCCCGAAGTCCAGGCGTTCGGCTCGGAGTCCACGCTGTTCGATTGGGCGAACCTTCGCCAGGACTGGATGCGCGTCGCCCACATGCTCGGTACCGAGCAGCTGGCTCGGCACACCGAGGGCGCAGATCTCGCCCGGGCCACGAAGCTCCACAAGGCCCGCTACCGTCGGCTCCGCACCGACCTCGAAGCGCTCAACCAGGAGACCGGCCTGGAAGGGATCGAGCTGTTCCGCCGCGCGACCGTCGGCGCCCCGACGCTCGAGGGGCCGGCGTCACACTCCGCGTTCCTGCGTGCGCCGCCGGAGTCCGGGCACTGGCTTCACTTCGCTTGGATGCCCGGTACATTCCGATCCCCGACTTCAGGCTGTACGGGATGAACGACCGCGGCACCCTGCTCACGTTCTTCGCGACGTGGGGAGGAGCCATCTACGAGCACCCCTGGTTCAACGGTCGGCGCTTCTGGTTCTGGGGGGTGAGCTTCGGGACCGGCCTGGCGCCGTTCGGCTTCGACGGGATCGCGTCGTCGGGATGGAGCAGCTGATCGGAGTGATCGTCAGGTCACCCGCAGTACGGCCGAGCGGTTAGAAGGGTTGAACCACCACGTGTTGGCCCTGTCACTCGCGAAGGCGATCCGACTGCCGTCCGGTGACCAGGCGGGGGCGCCGTCATCCGCCGCGTTGGTCGTCAGGCGCGTGATCGACCCGCCCTCGGCGCCCGTCACATAGACCTCGGAGTTACCGTCGCGGTCGCTCGTGAACGCGAGCCGCCGCCCGTCGGGGGACGACGCCGGCGAGGCGAAGAAGGCGTTCTCGCTCGTCAGCGGCCTGCGGTCGCCGCCGACCGCGTTGATCGTGCCGAGACTCCGATACCCCTGGAAGGCGATCCTTCCGTTCGCGCCCGGGAAGGCGGCCGGTGCGGGCACCGCGACGACCAGGGCCCCGAGCAGGAGCGACGCCGTCGCAGCGGCGGCCCGCCGGCGTCCGGTGCGCGCCGGCAACCGCTCCGTGATCTCGTGCACGGGCCGATCCTCTTTGATCCGGCACACCGGATGCAACCCCCAAAGGGGGTACGGTCACCCCCCATGGCGGGGCGCCGCGTACGTCGATAGAAACCCCACGTTCCCTCCCCGCACCAGTGGAGCTCCGCGCATGACCCGCTTCCTCACCGTCCCCGCCGGCCGCACCGCGAAGTTCGTCGTCCTCGGCGTCTGCCTCCTTGCCCTGGTCGCGTCGGCTGCGGCGAACCTGCCCGGCAGGTACGCCGACGCCGAGAACAACGAGTCGACGAGCTTCCTGCCGAGCGACGCCGAGTCGACCGAGGTGCTCGGCGTCTCCGAGGAGCTGCAGGGCGGCGAACAGGCACCGATCGTGATCGTCTACCGGCGCGCGGGCGGGCTCACGCCCGACGACCAGGCGCAGATCGGCGCCGATCGCTACGAGCTCAACAAGGCGATCGAGGAGAACCGGGAAGACATCTACCGCGCCGTCTCTCCGTTCGCGGAGCCGCGGCCGTCGGAGTCGGGCGACGCCGCGCTGCTGATCGGCAACATCACCGGCGACGGCGACGGCGACACGATCCTCGACCCGATCGACGACATCCGCGACCGGGTCAGCGACCCGGGTGGCGGGATCGAGGTCAAGGTCACCGGCCCCGCCGGCTTCGCGGCCGACGCGATCAAGGTCTTCGAAGGGATCAACGGGACGCTGCTCGGCTCCGCGCTGCTGCTGGTCGTCGTCCTGCTCGTCCTCATCTACCGCAGCCCGCTGTTCCTCTGGATCCCGCTCTTCGCGGTCGTGTTCGCCGAGGTCGCGACACGCTCGATCGGCTACGGGTTGACCGAGCTCGGCGCCACCGTGAACGGGCAGACGTCCTCGATCCTTTCGATCCTCGTGCTCGGCGCTGGCACCGACTACGCGCTGCTGCTGGTGTCGCGCTACCGCGAGGAGCTGCGCAAGCACCAGGACAAGCACGAGGCGATGGCGCTGGCGCTGCGCACCGCCGGCCCGGCGATCGCCGCGTCGGGCGCGACGGTGATCTGCGCGCTGCTGTGCCTCACCGTCGCCGAGGTGGAGGGCACGGCGGGCCTCGGTCCCATCGGCGCGCTCGGCATCGCCGTGGCGATGATCACGATGCTCACGCTGCTCCCCGCGCTGCTCGTCATCTGCGGCCGGCGGGCGTTCTGGCGGCCGCCGATCCTCGGCTGGAACGACGGCATCCCGCACTTCGGCGACGCAGGCGCCGACGAGACCCATGGCGCCTGGCGCGGCGTGGGCGAGCGCGTGGCGCGCGGCCCGCGCCGCATCTGGATCGGGACCGTCGCGCTGCTCGCGGTCGGCGCGCTCGGCCTGCTGACGATCGACACCGGCCTGACCCAGGCGGACGGCTACCGCGACGAGGTCGAGTCGCTGGTCGGCCAGGAGCTGCTGGCGCAGTCGTTCCCGGCGGGCGCGAGCGCGGCGACCGAGGTGATCGTGCCCCGCGGCGGCGACGTCGATGCGGTCACGGCCGCGCTGGAGGACGTGGAGGGCGTCGCCCAGGTGCTGCCGACCGATGTCGACGGCCCTCCCGGCACGCTGCTCAACGCCATCCTCGAGCCCGAGCCCTACTCGACCGAGGCTTATGAGCTGATCCCCGGGATCCGCGCCGCCGTCAAACGGGCCGGCGGGCCCGGCGTGCTGGTCGGCGGGCCGTCGGCGATCGAGTACGACGTCCGCAAGTCCGCCGCGCGCGACACGCGCGTGATCATCCCAATCGCACTGGTCGTCGTGCTGCTCATCCTGATCGTGCTGCTGCGGGCGCTGCTGGCGCCGCTGCTGCTGATCGCGACCGTGATCCTCTCCTTCGCGGCCGCCCTGGGCATCAGCGTGATCGTGTTCGACGTGGTGTTCGGCTTCGCGGGCGTCGACCCGTCGTTCCCCCTCTACGCGTTCATCTTCCTCGTGGCGCTCGGGATCGACTACAACATCTTCCTGATGGCGCGGGTGCGGGAGGAGACGATGCGCCACGGGACGCGCCAGGGCTTGCTGCGCGGCCTGGCGGTGACCGGCGGCGTGATCACCTCGGCGGGCATCGTGCTGGCGGGCACGTTTTCCGTGCTGGCGCTGCTGCCGCTCGTGTTCCTCACCGAGATCGGCTTCGTGATCGCCTTCGGCGTACTGCTGGACACGTTCATCGTGCGCTCGATCCTCGTGCCGTCACTGGTGCTCGACATCGGGCCACGGATCTGGTGGCCGTCGCGGCTCGCCCACGCCGATGGCTGCGCCGACGGGGACGGCACCGGGCCGGGCGGCGAGCCGGCCCCGTACACCGGCGCGGAGAACGGGCGGGCGCGGTCGGAGGATCGCATCGCCAGGAGCTAGCGATCTGGCGTTGGTCGACTCGTCACAGGTCGGGTCGACGGGACTTCACCGCGACGCTGAAGCGCACCGATTGGCCTGGGCGCAGCTGCGCGGCCAGCGGCACCTCGCAGTCGCGGACGACGGCGACCACCGGATACCCACCGGTGACGGGATGATCGGCGAGGAAGAGCACCGGCCTGCCGTCGGGCGGGATCTGGATCGCGCCGACCACCAGCCCCTCGGAGGGCAGCTCATCCAGGACCGCTCGCCGCACGGGCTCACCGAGCAGACGCAGCGCGGTTCGATTGCTCTGCGCGCTGACCTCGTACGGCGCGGCGGCCAGCGTGTCGAGTGCGGTGTCGTCGAACCACTCCAGCCGCGGGCCCGGGAGCAGGTGCAGCACCGGCTGCGCGGGCAGTGAGGCGGTTGGAGCGTGGTCGACCAGCGGCCAGCGCGGCGGGGGCGGACCGATGGGGAGTCGCTGGCCGGCGGCGAGCGCGGGCGGTCCGATCCCCGCCAGCACGTCGGTCGAGCGCGAGCCGAGGACAAGCGGGACGTCGATTCCACCGCGGACGGCGAGATAGCTCCGCAAGCCCGACGTCGGTGTGCCGAATCGCAGGGTCGCGCCGGCGCCGATGTGGACGGGGCTGTTCATGTGCACCGCTCGGCCGTCGACGTTCGCATCGCACGGTGCGCCGGTGAGAGCGACCGTCGCGGGCGCCAGACACCGCACCGCCAGCCCCCCGAAGGTCACCTCGACGCCGGCGGCATCCTCGCCGTTGCCGACCAGGCGGTTGCCGAGTCGCAGCGACGCGACGTCCGCGGCGCCGGACGGACCCACCCCGAGCGAGGCGAGTCCCGGCCTGCCGAGGTCCTGGACGACACTCAAGGGCCCGGGAGCAAGGATCTCGATCATTCCGCGACCGCGCGAAAGCGGACCCGCGTGGTCGGCGCAAGCAGCGCCGGAGGCTCTCGCTCCGCATCGAACAACACGAGGTCCGTCCGGCCGAGGAGGCGCCAGCCGCCCGGTGAGGAACGCGGGTAGACGCCGGTGTAGTCGCCCGCGACGGCGACGGAGCCGGCCGGCACGCGCACACGAGGGGTCGGCAGCCGGGGCAGCCGCAGCCGTGGGTCGAGCCCGAGCAGGTATCCGAATCCGGGCAGGAAGCCGGAGAACCCGACGACGTACTCCGGGGCGCAGTGACGTTCGACGACCTCGTCGCTCGAGAGCCCGGTGAGCGCGGCCACCTCCTCGAGATCCTCGCCGTCATACACGACCGGCACGTCGACGCGGGACTCGCCGGGTCCAGCGACCGGGGCGGGCCGGGCGGCGCGCACGGCCGCCGCCACGCGATGGGGGTCAGCGGCGCTGGACCCCAGGACGACGAGCAGCGTCCGAGCCGCGGGGACGAGGTCGACCACTCCCGGCGGAGGGTCGTCGCGCAGTGCCGCATAGAGCCCGAGGACGGCGTCGAGGTCGGGCAGCTCCACGAGCAGTGCGTGGTCGCCGTAGGGAAGTACCCGCATCATCGCGACGCGTCAGTCGAACGGTCGCAGGGTCACGCCCGCGTCGACCAGCGCCTGCCGCACACGGCGAGCGATCTCCACGGCGCCGACGGTGTCGCCATGGACGCAGATCGAGTCGGGACGAACGGGCACAGACGTGCCGTCGGCCGCCTCGACCGTGCCATCCGCCACCATTCGCACGCACCGCGCCGCGACGTCGGAAGGGTCGTGGATGACCGCATCCGCGAGCCGGCGGGAGAGAAGACGCCCCTCGGGCGTGTAGGCGCGATCGGCGAACGCCTCCTCGACCGTTGTCAGCCCGGCCTCGGCCGCGAGCCGGAGAAACTCCGAGCCGGGCAACCCGAGCGCCGGCAATGCCGCGTCGTAGCGGCGGATCGCCTCGACGACCGCGGCGGCCTGCTCGGTGTGTGCAAACAGCGCGTTGTAGAGGGCGCCGTGCGGCTTGACGTAGCGAACGGAGATGCCCGCGAGGCGGGCGAAGCCGTCGAGTGCGGCAATCTGGTAGATGACGTCGTCACGGAGCTCGGCGGGCTCTGCATCGAGAAAGCGACGGCCGAAGCCGGCCATGTCGCGATAGGCGACATGGGCGCCGACCGCGACGCCGCGATCCGCTGCGGCGGCACACGTTCGACGCATGATGGACGGATCGCCCGCGTGGAACCCGCAGGCCACGTTCGCGCTGGTGATCACATCCAGGAGGGCGGCATCGTCGCCGAGCGACCACCGCCCGAAGCCCTCTCCGAGGTCGCAGTTGAGGTCGACGGCGAGCGCGGTGCTCACGACTCGCCCCACTGCGGCATCCGCATCCCGTGGCCGCCGCGATACTCCGCGGGTTCCGGCGAGGACCACTCGCCCAACACCTCGCGGGGAACGCGGTACACCTCCACACCGAGCGGCCGGCAGACCTCCAGCGTGTCATGAGCATCCGGCCCCCACAGCGGCACCGACAGGTCACCGCCCGGGCAGGTGGAGAGCGCGCACAGCAGGTCGATCTCGGCGAAGAACTCGAAGAAGTCGCCTCGTTGCGCGGGGCAGGCCTTCATGAAGTACTCGTCACGGTCGTTCAGCCCGGTGCATTGGAACACGTTGAGGACGTCGTGGACGTCGAACTCGGTGAGGCCGTATGGCAGCACGGCACGCGTGAGGTTGGAGTGGCAGTGGAAGTCGAAGTCCTCACCAGTGAGCATCCGGTTCACGTAGGGATCGCAGCGCGAGCCCATGGTGTCGTGCACGCGCCCGCCCTCCTGGTCGACCCCGTAGTGGGCAAGGGTGTCGTTTGAGATGGTCGCCAGCGGCCGCAGGTAGGGCAGGCTGGACCACAGGCGGTCGTAGGTCGAGACGTGCGCGCGTTGCAGTTGACGGGTCCGCGCCGCCCAGAACCGCTCACGCGGGTTGTGCAGGCTCCACACGTTGAGGTCGCCGACCTGTGGACCCTCCACCGTGACGAGCCGGCACACATGGCCGCGCGGCACGGTCCAGGCGCGGCCGGAGCGGATCGGCACGACGAAGGAGTCGACCAGCCGCCGAGGACCGACGCTCTCGGCGATTCGATCGTAGAACCGCCGGTCTACATCGAGCGCCCCGCCCGCAGTCGCCTGATAGGCAGCCTCGGTGCTCATGATGCGGTCCTCCTGATCTGGCGGATGAGCGGTCGAACCGGGATTCGCGGCGGCGCCCTCATCAGCGCGAGGTGCGCCGGTGCGCCGAGCGAACGACGTCCAGAACCATCGCCTCGGAGTCGTCGAGGTAGCGCTGCAGCTCCGCCACCGCTGCGTCGCGCCGCCCGGATAGGAGGTGCTCGGCGATCTGCCGGTCCCGCGGAATCCATGAGGCCTGGAATGCCTCCTCGTCCTTCATCTCCGCAAACGCGAGCCGGAGCTGGGCGAAGAGGGTGGCGAAGAACGTGCTCAGCCGTGGCGAGTCCGCCAGGTCGACCAGCGCCTGGTGGAATGCCAGGCTTGCCGTCCCTGCCTCGGTCCACTGCCGCCGCTTGAGCGCCTGTTCGCCGCGGGCCACGGCCATCTCGACGGCGCGCAGCCGGTCGTCGCGCGCGAGCGCACTCGAGTGCGCCGCCGAGCATTCGACGACGCGACGAGCGGTGTAGATGTCACGTACGTCCTCCGGCTGCAATCGGCGTACGGTGCTGCCGGCGTGCATCCGGGAGACCACGAGGCCCTCCGCCACGAGCAGCCGCAGCCCGTCTCTCACCGTGTTGCGCGAAACGCTGAACCGGTCGGCGAGCTGCTGGTCACGGAGCCGCGCCCCCGGCAACAACCGTCCCTCGACCACATCGTGGCGCAGCGCTGCCACCACCCGGTCGACGGTCGCCGTGCCCGCATCCGCGCCCGTGTCCTGCTCTGCCGAGCCCGTCTCCAGTGCCACGCCCACATCGTACCGATTGCTGAACATCTTCGTCGACGCCGGTGAGTCCGATGTGACCAGCCGCTTCATCATTGCGCTCCACGGGTGTGGTTGGCGGGGGCAGCGTTGACGAATTGTTCAACGATATGGTACGGTCGCGGCAGTTCCGGCACCGCGCGTGTGGGAACGGCCAGCACCTCGTCGGAAGGGAGAGGGCCAGCGCACCCGCGTGCGCTGCCCAACATTGAGATGCCTGCACATCAGCTTCCGCCACGACGATCCCGCCGCCGCCTACCCGACGTGATCATCGGTGCGCTGCTCGCCACCCTCGCGCTCGCCGGCTGCGGGGACTCCGACGGCGCCAAGGGAGACGCCGCAGCTCAGTCGCACGACGTGTTGCGCGTCGGCTCCGACCTGACCTACCCGCCCTACGCCTATCTGGAGGACGGGAAGCCGGCGGGATTCGACGCGGAGTTCGTCCGGGCGCTCGCGGCGAAGATCGGCAAGGAGCCGAAGTTCGAGGACACGCGGTTCGAGCAGCTCATCCCGAATCTCAACAGCGGCCGATTCGAGCTCACCGCATCCGCGCTCTACATCACCGCAGACCGCGCCAAGGAGGTCGACTACATCCCGTACTTCACCACCGGCAACTCGATCGTCGTCGCCGCGGATGCTGCCGACAAGCCCGCCACCGCCGGCGATCTCTGCGGCAAGGCGGTCGGCGTGATCAAGGGCGCGGCCGTGGCGAAGAGCATGCGGCAGGAGGCGAGCGGCGCGTGTCAGGGATCCAAGCCGATCGACGTTCGCGAGTTCCCGACCGATCCGGAGGCCACGCAGGTGCTGCTGTCCGGACAGGTCGACGCCCAGGTGACCGATGCGGCCGTCGCGAAGGTGGCCGTCGACAAGACATCGGGGAAGCTCGAGATCACCAGCGACGAGCTGCTCTATCCGATCCCGGTCGGCGTTGCCGTCAAGCGTGGCAACGACGCGCTGGCGAAGCAGATCCGGGAGGCGCTCGAGCAGGTGCGTGACTCCGGGGAGCACCAGGCGCTGCTCGACAAGTACAACCTGAAGGCCGCTGACGAGGCACAGGTGGCCCAGATCCTCGGCGCTTGAGATCCCCCGGTAGCCGGCCTCATCGATAGGAGACGGCGATTGACTGGGACTACCTCTTCGGTCTCTTCCTCGACGGCGACCTGTGGCGGGCGGCCCTCGTAGCGGTCGCGCTGTCGGTGCTGTCCTGGACGTTCGCCACCGCGCTCGGACTCCTGGTCGCGCTGGCCAAGCAGTCGCGCAACCGCTTCCTGCGATGGCCGGCGGGCGTCTACGTCTGGTTCTTTCGCAGCCTCCCGCTGCTCGTCCTGCTGATCTTCGTCTACAACGCGCCACAGGTCATACCGTCGCTTCGCGACGTCATCAGGTCCCCCTTCGCCGCCGGCCTCGCTGCGCTCGTGCTCTCGGAGACGGCCTACATGGCCGAGATCCATCGCGGCGGGCTGCTCTCGGTCGTGGGCGGCCAGGGTGAGGCCGCTCGCGCGCTCGGCATGCCGTGGGGATCGGTTCAGCGGCAGATCGTGGTGCCGCAGGCGTTCCGGGTGGCGCTACCGGCCCTCGGCAACGAGTTCGTCACCATCATCAAGCTCACGTCGCTGGTCCGGTGATCTCGCTGGCCGAGATCCTGCTCGTCGGCCAGCGGCTGTACACGCAGAACTTCAAGGTCCTCGAGACGCTGCTCGCCGTCGCGGTGTACTACGTCGTCCTCGTCACCATCTTCGACCAGGTGCGGGGCTTCCTCGAGCGCCATCTCGACGTGCAGCGACGCGGCCGGAACAGAGGCACACTGGCGATCGCGCCGACCGGCGAGCCCGTCCGCAGCGGCGTCGACCGACAGAAGCGGCCCCACGAGGGTGAAGTCGTGCTCGAGGCCCGGGGCGCACGCAAGGCCTTCGGCCGTGAGACGGTGCTGGACGGGGTCGACCTCCAGGTCCGTCGTGGCGATCATCGGACCTTCGGGATCGGGCAAAACGACGCTGCTGCGGACGCTCAACGCGATGGAGCTGATCGACGACGGCGACGTGCTGCTCGATGGCGAGCCGATCGGCTACCGGAAGGACACCAAGCGGCACATCCTGCCGCTCGCCGACCGCCTCGCCGCGCGAAAGGGGCGGCGAGCGGGGACGGTGTTCCAGCAGTTCAACCTCTTCCCGCACAAGACGGCGCTCGAGAACGTCGCGCTAGCCCCCACCCAGCTCCGTCTTGCGTCGCGCCGGCACGCCGAGGACCACGCCCGCACGATGCTCGCCAAGGTCGGCCTCGCCGCGCACGCGGAGAAGTACCCGCACCAGCTATCGGGCGGCCAGCAGCAGCGGGTTGCGATTGCGCGCGCGCTCGCGATGCAACCTGACGCGATCCTGTTCGACGAGCCGACGTCCGCGCTGGACCCGGAGCTCGTCGACGAGGTGCTGCAGGTCATGACGTCACTCGCCGGTGAGGGGCTGACCATGGTCGTCGTGACGCACGAGATGCGGTTCGCCCGCGAGGCCGCGGACTGGGTGGTGTTCATGGACGGCGGGCACGTCGTCGAGCAGGGCGCGCCCGACGAGGTGTTCGACCGCTCGGAGCACGAACGCACTCGCCGCTTCGTGTCACGGATCGAGACGTGACCTGACCGGCGCTCCTCGTACGTAGGGCGCTCACAGGCATTCCCGCGTTCCGGCGTACTAGCTTGCGGGTGCGATGACCGCACTCCGCAACCTCGTCAACCTCAAGTCGGTCGACAAGGGCTACGGCAGCCGCTCGGTCCTGCGCGACGTCACGCTCGGCGTCTCGGCCGGCGAGCGGATCGGCGTGGTCGGACGCAACGGCGACGGCAAGTCGACGCTGCTGCGCCTGATCGCCGGCGCCGAGCCGCCGGACGCGGGGGAGGTCACGCGCGCCGGCAGCCTCGACACCGCGCTGCTCGGCCAGGGCGACGAGCTCGACGAGCGGCGGACGATCCGAGAGGAGCTCGTCGGTGGGCGCGCCGACCACGAATGGGCCGCCGACGGCGCGTTCCGAGCCGTGCTCGACGGGCTCCTCGGCGGCGTCGAGATGCGCCGCTTCCCCGCCGGCCTCGACACCGCGATCGCGCCGCTGTCGGGTGGCGAGCGCCGGCGCATCGCGCTGGCACGCATGCTGCTCGACGGCCCCGAGCTGCTGCTGCTCGACGAGCCGACCAACCACCTCGACGTGGAGGGCGTCGACTGGCTCGCCCGGCATCTCGCCGCGCGCCGTGGCGCGCTGCTCGTGGTGACCCACGACCGCTGGTTCCTGGACGCCGTCTGCACGGCGACGTGGGAGGTCGCCGACGGAGCCATCCACCAGTATGACGGCGGCTACGCGGCCTACATCCTCGCGCGCGCCGAGCGCGGCCGCAGGGCCACCGCGCACGACGACCGGCGGCGCCGGCTGCTGCGCAAGGAACTGGCGTGGCTGCGGCGCGGCCCGCCGGCGCGCACGTCGAAGCCAAAGTTCCGGATCGAGGCCGCCAACGCCCTGATCGCCGGCGAGCCGGAGGCCCGCGACTCCGTCGAGCTGCTGCGCTTCGCGACCGCGCGACTGGGCGACAAGGTGCTCGACGCCGTCGACGTGTCGGTCCGGCTCGGCGACAGGCCGGTGCTGCGCGGGGTGACCTGGCGCCTGGGCCCCGGGGATCGCGTGGCGCTCGTGGGCGTCAACGGCTCCGGCAAGACCACGCTGGTCAAGCTGCTCGCCGGCGAGCTCGCGCCGGACTCGGGGGACGTCGAGCGGGGCGCGACCGTCCGGCTCGCCCACCTCACCCAGGACATGGCCGACATCCCCGGCCACCTGCGCGTGCTCGAGTCGCTCGAGGCGGTGCGCGGGCGCGCCGTCCTGAGCGCCGGCCAGGAGATCACCGCGGGCATGCTGTGCGACCGCTTCGGGTTCCGCGGCGACAAGGCGAGGACGCTGGTGCGCGATCTCTCGGGCGGTGAACGCAGGCGGCTGCAGCTGATGCGGCTGCTGATGGACGAGCCGAACGTGCTCCTGCTCGACGAGCCGACCAACGACCTCGACATCGACACGCTGACCGCGCTCGAGGACCTGCTCGACGGCTGGCCGGGCACGCTCGTGGTGGTCAGCCACGACCGCTACTTCGTCGAACGGGTCTGCGACGACGTCCACGCGCTCACCGACAGCGGCGGGATCCGCCACGTGCCCGGCGGGATCGAACAGTACGTCGCGCTGCGCAAGGCCGCCGGGCCCGATGTCGCGCCGGCGCGCCGGACCGCGAGCGCCACCGCGCCGGCCGGTGCCGTGCTGCGCGCGGGGCGCAAGGAGGTCCAGCGACTGGAGCGCGCGCTCGACCGGCTCGGCGAGCGGGAGGCGGCGCTGCACGAGGAGATGGCCGCGAGCGCGACGGACCACGTCCGCTTGCGCGAGCTGCAGGCCGAGCTCGAAGCCGGCGTCGCCGAGCGCGAGCGGCTCGAGGCCGCCTGGCTCGAGACGGCCGAGGCGCTGGAGTCCTAGAGGATCCCCAGGTAGCGCTCGAGCTCCCAGGGGGTGACCTGGACGCGGTAGTCCTCCCACTCCTGGCGCTTGATCTCGACGAAGCGGTTGAACGTGTGCTCGCCGAGCGTGCGCAGCACCAGCTCGGACTCGGCGGTCAGCTCGATCGCCTCACCCAAGGTCTCCGGGAGCTGCTCGATCCCGAGCCGGCGGCGGTCGTCGGGCGCCAGGTGGTAGAGGTTCTTCTCCATCGGCTCGGGCAGCTCGTAGCCCTTCTCGATCCCCTCCAGCCCGGCCTGCAGCAGCGCCGCGAACGTCAGGTAGGGATTGCACGCCGGGTCCGGGCAGCGCAGCTCCATCCGCGTGGCCTTCTCCTTGCCCGGGTGGTAGAGCGGGACGCGCACGAGCGCGGAGCGGTTGCGCCGGCTCCACGCCACGTAGACCGGCGCCTCGTAGCCGGGCACGAGCCGCTTGTAGGAGTTCACCCACTGGGCGAAGATCGCGCAGACCTCGCGCGCGTGGCGCAGCTGGCCGGCGATGAAGGCCTTGCCGACGTCGGAGAGGAAGTACTTGTCGTCGGCGTCGTAGAACGCGTTGGAGGTGCCCTGGAACAGCGACTGGTGCGTGTGCATGCCCGAGCCGTTCTCGCCGAACAGCGGCTTGGGCATGAACGTCGCGTGCCAGC
>JBPCNM010000243.1:0-2890 GCA_051001255.1 Solirubrobacteraceae bacterium | reverse complement strand
GCTTCAAGTTCCGCACGATGCGCTCGGACGCCGACCAGCTGCAGGCCGACCTCGAGTCGCTCAACGAGGCCTCCGGCGCGCTGTTCAAGATCCGCCGCGACCCGCGCATGACGCGCGTCGGCCGGCTCCTGCGCCGCTACTCGCTCGACGAGCTGCCGCAGCTGTTCAACGTGGTGCTCGGCCAGATGTCGCTCGTCGGCCCGCGGCCGCTGCCGCAGCGCGACTTCGAGCAGCTCGAGGACTGGCACAAGAAGCGCTACCTCGTGCTTCCCGGCCTGACCGGCCTGTGGCAGGTGTCGGGCCGCTCGGAGCTGGACTTCGACGACCTCGTCCGGTTGGACTTCCTCTACCTCGAGCGCTGGTCGGTCGGCCTCGACCTCACGATCCTGCTCCAGACGATCCCGGCCGTCCTGTCGCGTCGGGGCGCCTTCTGAAGCGAAGGGTCAGTCGATCGGCACCGCCGCTCCGTCCTCCGGGACGGTCACCCGCTCGGTGAGCCGCTCGCCGTGCAGGCGCTGGTGCAGGTCGGCCCGCGTCTGGATGCAGTGGTTGATCGCGTCGAGGTGGACCGCGATGACCCGCGCGTCCGGGACGCGGCGGGCGACGGCGACGACGTCGTCGAGATCCATCACGATCGGGTCGCCGCCAGTGAAGCGGGCGCCGCTCGCGTTCACCACGACGACGTCGGGACGCTGCTCGTCCAGCACCGCCTCCACCTCGTCGTAGAGGACCGTGTCGCCGGCCAGGTAGAGCGTGCGGCCGCCGGCCTCGCGCAGCACGAAGCCGCTCACGGGCGCCATCGCCTCGGCGGTCGCGCCGGAGCCGTGGCGGGCCGGCGTCCGGGTCACCGTGATCCCCTCCCACGTGACGGTCGTCGCGACCGGGCGCACGTCGGTGAAGCCGTGCCCGCCGAGGCGCTCGGCGTCCTGCGGCTGGCAGAGCAGCGGAACGTCCTTGGGCAGCAGCTCGGCCGCGGCGGCATCGAAGTGGTCGGTGTGCAGATGGCTGACGAGGATCGCGTCGAGGTCGGCGACGACGACCTCGGCCGGCTCGGGCAGCTCGACGAGCGGGTTGCGGCGATCGTTCTCGGTGTCCTCGACCGGTGGCCGGGCTCCGGCCGGGTCGAGCATCGGGTCGACGAGCAGCTGGCGGCCGTCGACCTGGAGCCGCAGCGTCGCGTGGCGGATGAGGCGCAGGCGCATCTGCTGCACGATATCTGCACGCCGCCCGCTCCCGCCGTGCACATCGGGGTGGCACACTCGGCCGCCATGACGCCGCCGCTGATCTGCGTGATCGAGGACCAGGAGGTGATCGCCGCGGCGGTGGCGGCCCGGCTGCGCGCCGAGGGCTTCGCGGTCGAGGTCGCGCACGACGGCAGCGTGGGGGTGGCGCTGTGCGAGCGGCTGCGCCCGGACCTCGTGGTGCTCGACCTCATGCTGCCCGGCCTCGACGGCCTGGAGGTCTGCAAGCGCGTGCAGCGCGACCGGCCGGTGCCGATCCTGATGCTGACGGCGCGCGACGACGAGACCGACGTGCTGGTCGGGCTTGGCGTGGGCGCCGACGACTATATGACCAAGCCGTTCTCCCCGCGCGAGCTGGTGGCCCGCGTCCGGGCGCTGCTGCGGCGGGTCGAGCGCCGGCCCGCGCCCGCCGGGCAGGGTGTGACCGTGGGCGCGCTGGCGCTTGACCCCGAGCGCCGGCGCGTCACGGTCGGCGGCGACGCCGTGCACCTGACGCCGACGGAGTTCGACCTGCTCGCGCTGCTCGCCGCGAGGCCCGGCGTCGTGTTCACGCGCGACCAGCTGCTCGCCGAGGTCTGGGGCTGGCGCGACGGTGCCGGGCACCGCACCGTCGACTCCCACGTGCGCGGGCTGCGGCGCAAGCTCGGCGCCGCGTGGGTGCGCACGGTGCACGGCGTCGGCTACGCGCTCGAGCCGGAGGGCGGGTCGTGAGGCCGCTCGACCGGCTCCCGTCGATCAAGGTCAAGCTCGCGGTGGTGATCGTCGCCACCGTGGTGGGGACCGTGCTCGTGCTGCGGCTCGGCGCGCGGCTGGGGCTCCAGCTGCCCTGGCGCGTGCTGGCGGCGAGCGCGATCGGCCTGCTCGGCGTGCAGGTCCTCGCGCGCGGGACGACCTCGCCCCTGCGCGAGATGGCGTCGGCGGTGACCGCGATGGCGCGCGGCGACCACAGCGTGCGCGTGACCGCGACCTCCCGCGACGAGGTCGGGGAGCTGGCCCGCGCGTTCAACACGATGGCCGCGCAGCTCGACGACGTCGACCGCCAGCGGCGCGAGCTCGTCGCGAACGTGTCGCACGAGCTGCGCACGCCAATCGGCGCGCTGCAGGCGTTGCTGGAGAACCTCGCCGACGGCGTCGAGCCGTCCGACCGCGCGACGCTGCGCGTGGCGCTCGCGCAGACCGAGCGGCTCGGCCGGCTCGTCGCGCAGCTGCTGGACCTCTCGCGCATGGAGTCGGGGGCGCTCGTGCTGCGTCCCGTCCGGTTTCCGGTCCGCCCGCTGCTCGAGCAGGCGCTGCGCGAATGCGAGCTGTCCGAGCCCGGCGGCGTGCGGCTGAAGGTGTGCGTACAGCCGGGCGACCTCGCCGCAGAGGGAGATCCCGAGCGCATGCACCAGGTCGTGGCGAACCTGCTCGACAACGCGGTCCGCCACTCCCCGCCGGACGGGCGCGTGTGGCTGAGCGCGCACGCCGCGAGCGCGGGGGTGACGACGATCGTCGCCACCGACGAGGGCCCTGGGATCCCCGAGCACGAGGCCCAGCGCGTGTTCGAGCGCTTCTACCGCACCGACGGCGCCCGTTCCGCGCGCGACGGCGGCACCGGGCTGGGCCTGGCGATCGCGCGCTGGATCGTCGACGCGCACGGCGGCGCGATC
>JBPCNM010000242.1:0-4821 GCA_051001255.1 Solirubrobacteraceae bacterium | reverse complement strand
GGGCCGAGCACGGCGCCGCCGGCGCCGCCGCGCTCGCCCGCCGGCGTTGACGCGCCGCGGGCGTCGGACTCGCTCATCACGCGCTGGACCATCCGCAGCACCGCGCCCGGGTCCGGCGGTGCGCCCGCCGCGCCGCTCCCGAGCGCGCGCACGGCCAGCGCCATCGCGTTGTGCGTCCAGCGCGCCGCGCTGCCCTGGTCTCCGCGCGCCTGCACGCGGCCTGCGCGCACATGCCCGAGGAACGCCGCCGGCGTCGCCGCGTACGGCGTCTCGGAGTACGTGCGCCCGATGTCGATCCCGGCGTGGTCGTCGGTGCCGCCGACGCCGGTGCCGCCCTGGGTCTCGATGTAGAGGGCGGCCGGCGCGTTCAGCTCCGCGTCGCGCGCGCCGTTGCGGACCTCCCAGGTTCCGAACAGCTCGGCGAGCCGGCGCCGGTGGCGCGCGGTGAGCGGGGCGGCAACCGCGAAGAACGGGTGCGCCAGCGCGCATGCGATCTCGTGCTCGTGCAGGTAGCCGGCGACGACCTCGACGTCGTCACGATGCGCTTGCAGCCACGCGTGGTCGTCCGGCGTGATGCCGAGGCAGAGCACGTGGACCCGCTGGGGCTCGCTGCGGAACGCGACGGTCAGCTCCTCGGAGACGAACACGTCGGGGCGGTCGGCGATCGAGACGACGCCGTCGATCGTGTCGTGATCGGTGATCGTCACGAAGTCCATCCCGCGTCGCTTGGCGAGCGCGTAGACCTCCTCGGGCGGCGTTGCGCACTCGGGCAGGCCGAGGGCGTGCTGGACGTCGAGCCTCGCGAGCGCGGAGGCCGTGGAGTGGCAGTGCAGATCGACCCGGCTGGTCGATGTGGGGTTCGATTCCGTCATCGAAACCCAGGATCCGCCGCGCGTGCAGGGAGAATGTGTCGGTCCGGGCAACGCGCGGTTACCGTCGTGTGAACGGCACGTGGGCCGCGCAGAGCGGACGCGACCGCGCCATGACTCCCCCGGGTGGATCGAGCGGCCGGCTACGGGCGCTGAGTGACGGCTGTGGCCTCGCTCGGGGCGTCGACGCTCGGCTGGGCCGGCGTGAGGTTGCGCGCAATCAGGATCATCGCGACGATGGCCCCAACCGCTTGAGCGAGACACCGGCTGTTGCTTGGGGAGCGGGGTCAAACGGTGCCAGGTCCGGCTGACAGACCGTCCCAGGAGCCGGCAAGCGCAGGTCGATCACGTAGCGTTCGACGGCCCGGACGACGCAGGCGCTCTTATCGAACGCGACGTGCCCGAACGAGTTCAGTGTCAGCAGCCGGGCGTCGGCGAGCACGTGGTCGGCGGTTCGTTGCGTGTCCTCGTAGGGCGTGGCTGGGTCCCCGAGCTGATTGCCGACCAGCAGCAGTGGATGAGAGGTCGGACGGTTCCAAGGGCCGGTGTAGCGGTCCGCGTCAGATGCCGGCCAGGTCGCGCAGGGCAGCGAGAGATAGACCCACGGTGAGCCGAACGGGTGGGCCTCGCGGTCGGCTCGGCGGGCGTAGCGCGGCCACGCCCAGGGATTCGCCGGATTGCTGGAATCGGTGCACAACACCGCCCAGGTCGACTCGATGCCGAAGTAGGGCTCCTCGTCCTGCGAGAGCGCCCAATGCGGCTGGTTGCGCGATTGCAGCAGTGCCCGGCGGACCTGCGCGCCGGCGCGTGCGGGGAGCGCCGCCGGCCGCTCGCTCGCGACGTAGAGCGATTCTAAGGCGTCGGCCAGGAAGCCCGATGCGCCGGCGTCGTAGAGCAGTCCGAGCGTTAGCCCGACGACGGCCTGGTACGTGACCGTGGAGACTGCGCCGTCTGGGTCGACGATCTCGATCGGCCGGCGGCGCAGCCGGGCCAGCAATCTGTCGTACTTGCGTCTCAGGTCAACGCCCGCTTCGCGAAACGCGCACCGCTCGTCCCCGGCGCAGGCAGCGAGGAAGCTCGAGAGCGCCCGGTCGGCGCCGAGGTGGCTGCCGATGCGATACGAGACCGGGGCGAAGGCATCGGCCGGGTCATAGCCCGTAGTCCACTCGTTGGGGTCGAGCACCGAGTCGAGCGTCATCGCGCGTACCCGGTCGGGGAACAGGTTGGCGTAGACCGCACCCACGTGCGTGCCATAAGAGAACCCGAGGTACGTCAACTGGTCATCGCCGACCGCTTGGCGCAGCAGATCGAGGTCGCGGGCGACGTTCGCGGTAGACATGTGCTCGAGAATCGGGCCGCCGTTGCGAGCGCACAGATCGGTCGCGCGCCGCGTCAGCTCGATCGCCCGCCGTTCCTGGGCCAGCGTGATCGGAAAGTCCCAGAACAGCAGCTCGAAGGCCTGCTCGTTACTGGTAAAGCACTGCAGCTGCGTGCTGGCGCCGACGCCGCGCGGATCGAAGCCGACGATGTCAAAGCGCGCGTGCAGGGCGTCTGAGAAGGCAGGCGGGATGCGGCCCGAGCCACCCGGCCCGCCAGGATTCCAAAACAGCGTGCCCAACTTGCGCGCAGGATCAGACGCCGGAAGCATCCCGAGCGCAAGCTCGACGCTCTGACCCTCCGGCTCACGGTATGACAGCGGCACCTCGACCGTCGTGCACCGATACTCGCGCAGAAACTCCTCTTCCTCCGCCGAACTCGCCGCACAGGCGCCCCAGTCGAGCGGCGGCACCGCCGCCCGGTTGGTCCCCGCAATTCCCTCGACCACCGGCGGCGCAGCGACGGCGACACCGGGAGAGGCAGCGACGACCAGCGTCGTCGCGAGCATGGCAAGACGCCGCAAGGCCAAGTGGCGCGGCGCGCGGGGGGCAAGCAACGGAGTCCTCTCCCTGTCGGCGGTGGCACACGGTCCACCAGGTCGCGTCGACGCGATCGCAGAGGATTGAGTGGGCCTGGTGCTGCCAGCCGCGCACATCACGTTTGCCGGTGCGGCCACGGCCGGCTTCGCCGCGAACGCACAACTCGGCCCTGGCATGGGCAGCTGGCCCGGTGCCCCGTGACGGCGGCCGACGCGTTGCAGATCGCGCGCGCGGCCATCGCGGAGGCGGGCGCCGGCCGCGGCGTCGTGGTCACCCACGGCACCGACACGCTCGAGGAGACCGCGGTGCTGTGCGACCTGCTGGGCGCCTTCGTGGCGACAGCTCCGCCGCTGCTACCTTTCGGCTGCCAGTGCCCATGCCGCGCCCTTCGGGAGCAGTTCCTTGCCGCCACGCCCGCGACCGACCGAGCCGGTCGGCCTCTACGACCCCGGATACGAGCACGACGCATGCGGCGTCGCGTTCGTCGCGCGGCTGAGCGGCGAACCGACCCACGAGACGGTCCAGCGGGCGATCACCGCCCTCGAGAACCTGGAGCACCGCGGCGCCGCGGGTGCCGACCCCAACACGGGCGACGGCGCCGGGATGCTGCTGCAGAGGCCCGACGAGCTGATGCGCGGCGTGATCGGTGCCGAGCTCCCGCCGGCGGGCCGGTACGGCGTCGCCGTCTGCTTCCTGCCCCGGGAGGAGGAGCGGCGCCACGAGCTCGAGCGCCTGCTCGCCGACACGGTCGCGGCCGAGGGCCAGCGCGTCGTGACCTGGCGCGACATCCCCGTCGAGAAGGACTACGTCGGCATCACCGCCAACTGGTTCGCGCCGTACATCAAGCAGCTCGTCGTGGCCGCGTCGCCGGAGCTGGCGGGCGACCAGGACGCGTTCGAGCGCAAGCTCTACGTGATCCGCCGCGTGGCCGAGCTGGCCGCCGGCCCGGACCTCGTGGTCCCCTCGTTCTCCAGCCGCACGATCGTCTACAAGGGCATGCTCACGGCCTCGCAGCTGCTGGGCTACTACCCCGACCTGCAGGACCCGCGCACCAAGACGGCGCTCGCGCTGGTCCACTCGCGCTTCTCCACGAACACGTTCCCGAGCTGGGAGCTCGCGCACCCGTATCGCTACATCGCGCACAACGGCGAGATCAACACGTTGCGCGGCAACGTCAACTGGATGCGCGCGCGCGAGTCCCAGCTCGCGTCCGAGCTGTTCGACACCGACCTTGACAAGGTCCTGCCGGTGGTGCGCCCCGCCGGCTCTGACTCGGCGACGTTCGACAACGTGCTCGAGCTGCTCGTGCTCGCCGGCCGCACGCTCCCGCACGCGCTGATGATGATGGTGCCCGAGGCGTGGGAGGAGCGCGACGACCTGCCCGAGCACCTGCGCGCGTTCTACGCGTTCCACTCCTGCGTGATGGAGCCGTGGGACGGCCCGGCGGCGATCTGCTTCACCGACGGCCGCGTGATCGGCGCGACGCTCGACCGCAACGGCCTGCGGCCGGGCCGCTGGATGGAGACGCGCGACGGCTGGGTCGTGCTCGCGTCGGAGTCGGGCGTGCTCGACGAGCCGGCCGAGAACATCCTGCGCAAGGGCCGGCTGCAGCCGGGCAAGCTCTTCCTCGTCGACCTCGAGCAGGGCCGGATCGTGGCCGACGAGGAGGTCAAGGAGCAGGTCGCCGCCGCCAAGCCCTACGGCGACTGGTATCGCAAGGGCGTCGTGCGCCTGGAGGACCTGCCCGAGCGCCAGGCGCGGGTGCCGCGCGAGCCGCTGCGCACGCGCCAGCTCGCGTTCGGTTACACGCAGGAGGACATGCGCGTCCTGCTCGCCCCGATGGCGGCCAAGGGCGAGGAGCCGATCGGCTCGATGGGCAACGACGTCGCCCTGGCCGTGCTGTCCGACCTGGCGCCGCCGCTGTTCTCCTACTTCAAGCAGCTCTTCGCGCAGGTCACGAACCCGCCTATCGACCCGATCCGCGAGTCGGTCGTGATGTCGATCCGCACGGCGGTGGGCTCGGAGTCCAACCTGCT
>JBPCNM010000241.1:0-3388 GCA_051001255.1 Solirubrobacteraceae bacterium | reverse complement strand
GGCTGGAGCCGCAGCCGCCAGGTGAGGTCGGCCGCGGCGCGCACGGCGCCGACCGGCACGCGCACCCGGCGCGCCCCCAGCGCCCGGCCCAGGGTCGCGGCGTCGAGCACCGGGTCCGCGGCCACGTTGTAGGCACCGCGGGCGCGCTCCTCGGTGGCGGCGAGCCGGTAGGCCTCGCCGACATCGGCGCCATGGACGGCCTGGACGCGCAGGCCGGCTGGCAGCGGCAGCACCGGCAGCAGCGCGGGCCGCACCAGCGGCGAGGGCAGCAGGGGGCCCGCGAACAACCGCCGGATGCCGGACGCCGCCTCGCGCTTGAAGATCAGCGCCGGGCGCAGCCGCACGACCCGCAGCCGCGGGTTGGCGGCCTCCACCGCGTCGAGCGCGCGCTCCGCCGCCGCCTTGTGGCGCGCGTAGAACGACGTCGGCGTGCCCTCCGTGGGCCACGACTCGTCGACGGCGCGATCGCCGGGACCCGGCGAATATGCCCCGATCGACGAGGCGTGCACCAGCGCGCTGACGCCGGCGGCCGCGGCGGCCTCGAACACGCGCCGGCTCCCCGTGACGTTGACGGTCTCCAGCGCGCGCTCGTCGCGCGACGGCTGGATCAGCCAGGCCAGGTGGATGACGGCGTCGGCGCCCCGGAACAGCTCCGTCAGCGGCGCGGTCACGACATCGGCCTGCAGCCATGTCGTGCGCGGGGCGCTCAGCCGCGGCAGGCGGCGGGCGATCCCCACGATCTCGGACACGTGCGGGTCGCCGGCGAGCGCGTTCAGGACGCTCGTGCCCGCGTTGCCCGTCGCGCCGGTGACGACGATGCGCATGCGCCTGCCGTCCCCATGCGTCGCCCCGCCCAAACCGGGTAGGTCTGCCACAGCACCCCGACACGACAAAGGAGTTCCATGGCTGTCCGCAGCGCCTCAGAAGGCATCCTCTCCGACGACAACGCCGCCAAGCGCGGAGAGCTGATCGAACTGCTCAAGACGGCGTACTGGATGGAGATCGAGACGGTGATGAGCTACATCGCCAACTCGATCAACCCCGACGGCGTGCGCGCCCAGGAGATCATCGAGTCCCTCCAGAAGGACATCCAGGAGGAGCTTGGCCACGCACAGCAGTTCGCCAACCGCATCAAGGAGCTCTACGGTGTCGTGCCCGGCTCGCTCGACTTCAGCGCCGAGCAGTCCTACCTGCAGCCGCCCGAGCACCAGACCGACATCGTGCACGTCATCAAGGGCGTGATCGAGGCCGAGACCGGCGCGATCGAGCACTACAACCGCGTCATCGAGTTCACCGACGGGCTCGACTTCGTGACGCAGGACATGGTGATCGGGATCCTCCACGACGAGGAGGGCCACCGTCGGCTGTTCGAGGGCTATCTGCGGGAGTACGAGGTCGAGGGACTCGCCTGACCCGCAGTAACGTCGCCGAAGGCGAGCGGCGAGGAACGAGCGCGCTCGCCTGGCAGGCGAAACCGGATACGAGCGGCGAGGAACGAGCACGCTCGCCTGGCAGGCGAAACCGGATACGAGCGGCGAGGAACGAGCACGCTCGCCTGGCAGGCGAAATACACTCACCGAATCGACCTGCGGAGGGAGTCTGCGGTTCCGGCACCGACAGCGGGGGATCCCGGCTGGTACGAGCCGCTGCTCGACCTGCTGCCCTCGCCGCTGCTCCTGATCGCGCCGGGCAGCGCGCGCGTCTTCTTCGCCAACCGGGCGGCCCACCGGATGGCCGGCGGCACGTTCCCGCTGGACCGCGACGCCCCGGAGTACCGGCGCGTCGCCGCGGGCGAGCGGCTCACGAACCTCCAGGTCGAGTGGGGGGCGCGGACGCTGATCGCCTCCGGCGACACGATCTTGCCGCCCGGCGGCCCGCGCGTGGCGGTGCTGACGTTCGAGGACGTCAGCGAGCTCGAGGCGGCGCGCCGGCGCGCGGACGCACTGGCGGACGCCGGCGCCGTGCTCGCCGGCTCACTCGACTTCGACGCGACGCTGGCCGTGCTCGCCCGGCTCGCGGTCCCGCGGCTGGCCGACTGGTGCTTCGTCGAGCTGCTGCGGGACGACGGGTCGATCGACCGTGTGGCGATCGAGGCGGCGGACCCGGACGTGCTCGCCCACGCGCGCGAGTACGATCGCCGCTATCCGCTCGACCCGGAGTCGCCGATCGGCTCGCCACAGGTCATCCGGTCGGGCGAGCCGGACCTGCAGCCCGAGATCTCGGACGCGATGCTCGAGCTCGTCGCGCAGGACGATCGGCACCTCGAGATCCTGCGGGCGCTCGGGTTCCGATCGTCGATGATCGTGCCGCTGCGCGCGGGCGGGCGCGTGGTCGGCGACATCGCGCTGGTGAGCGCGGCGTCGGGCCGCACGTTCGGCGAGGCCGACCTCGCAGCCGCGCAGGAGCTCGCCGACCGCTGCGGGCTGTACCTCGACAACGCCCGCCTCTACCGCGAGCTCGGCTGCGCGCGCGACGATCTGGAGGCGATCCTCGCCGGCGTCGCGGACGCCGTCATCGTCCAGAGCGCCGACGGCGCGTTGACGTACGTCAACGACGCCGCCGTGCGCCTAGTGGGTGTGCCGCTCGGCTATCCCGACCGGCCAGCGCTGCTGGCGGCGGCGCCGCTGGAGCTGGCCGCGCGCCTCGAGCTCCTCGGCGAGGACGGGCGTCCCTTCTCGTTCGAGCGGTTGCCGTGGCGACGGGCGCTGGAGGGCGAGGAGCCCGAGCCCGCGATCGTCCGCTACAGGATCCGCGCCACCGGCGAGTCGCGCTGGTCGCGCGTCAAGGCGCGGCCACTGCGCGCGGCCGATGGGAGCGTGACGCAGGCGATCAACGTGATCGAGGACATCACCGACCTCAAGCAGGCCGAGGAGACCCAGCGGCTGCTCGCCGAGGCGGGCCGCGTGCTCGCGGGCTCGCTCGACTACGAGGCCACGCTGCGCCGGGTGGCCTGGCTCGCGGTGCCCGACCTGGCGGACTGGTGCATGGTCGACGTGGTCGGGAAGCAGGGCCTCGAACGCGTCGCCGTCGCCCACGCCGACCGCGCGGACGCGGAGCTCGCCGCGGCGCTGCAGGGCATCGTCATCGATCCGGGCGGCACGGTGGGGCCCGCCGCGGTCGCGCGGACCGGCCGCGCGGAGCTGCATCCGGCGGTCGACGCCGACCACGTGAGCAATGCCGCGCACAACCCGGCCCACCACACCCTGCTGACGCAGCTCGGCGTCCGCTCGGCCGCGAGCGTGCCCATGACCGTGCGCGGAGAGCGGCTGGGGGTGATGACGCTCTCGACCACCGGCTCGGGCCGGACGATCGGCCCGGAGCAGTTCGCCGTGCTGGAGGAGCTCGGGCGCCGGGCCGCCGTCGCCGTCGACAGCGCGCGCCTGTACGA
>JBPCNM010000240.1:0-9254 GCA_051001255.1 Solirubrobacteraceae bacterium | reverse complement strand
GTCGCCGACGTCTCCACGCCGGCCAGGTCGGGCTTTGTCGCGGTCAGGAAATAGTAGAAGTAGGAGAAGACCACCGGCACCTCGTCGAGCAGCAGCTCCTGGATCTTCTTCGCCGTCGTGCGCTGGGACTGCAGGTCGATCGTCGCGACGTACTCGTCGACCAGCTTGTCGTAGTCCTCGTTCTTGAAGTGCGCCGAGTTCCACGTGCCGTCGCTCTTCAACGGCGCGTTGAGCAGGACGTTGGGAACCCCGCGATGGCCGTACTCGGTGATGCCGAACGTCGAGTCGAGCCAGGGCGACTTGCCGAACACGGCATCGCCGTAGTAGGTGCCGCCGTCCGTGATGTTGAGCCGGACGTTGATGCCCGCGGCCTTGAGGTCGCTCTGGACGAGCGCGGCGTACTGGGGCACCTCGAACGTCGTCCAGGTCCGCAACTCGAGGTCGATGCTGGTCCTGCCGGCCTCCGAGAGCAGCGCCTTGGCCCGCTCCACATCCTGCTTGCGCTGGGCGACGGACTTGTCCGTCGACGGGTACACCGGGGCGAACGGGCTGTCGTTGCCGTAGTCCGCCTTTCCTTCGAGCAGGCCCTTGACGAGGTTGTCGCGGTTGACCAGCAGCGCCACCGCCTGCCGGACGCGCTTGTCGTCGAACGGCTCCTTGTCGGTGCGCATGTGCATCTGCCGATGCAGCGCAGAGCGCACCTCGATGAGGTTGATGTTCGGATCGCTCAGCAGCGGTTTGCCGTTGACCGGCGAGATCTGGACCAGCAGGTCGACCTCGTCGCCCTGGATGCCCAGGACCGCGGCCTCCTCCCGCTCGTAGAACGTGATCTCGTTGCGATCGGGCAGCGGCTGGCGGCTCTTGTCCCAGTAGTCCGGGTTCCTCGTGTACTCGACGCCCCGGTTGGGCGTGTACTTCTCGAGCTTCCACGGGCCCGTGCCCTGGAAGTTCTTCACCCAGCTCGTGGGGTCGAAGCCCTTGGGCAGGATGATCATGTTGTAGTTGTCCGACGACGTGTAGAACGGGAAGTTGCCGTTCCGGGCGTCGAGCTCGAACATCACCGTCGTCTCGTCGACGGCCTGGGCGCCGCCTTTCGACAGCACGCCGGTGAACGCCGACAGCGCGTTCGAGCCGTTATCCGGGTCGGCGTGCAGGTTGAACGTCGCGGCGACGTCCTCGGCGGTCATCGGCTTGCCGTTCTGGAACTGCACGCCCCGGCGGAGCTTGAACGTCCACTGGGAGCCGTCGCGGTTGGGCTTCCAGCTCTCCGCGAGCCGCGGCACCGGCTTGAGCTCGCGGTCGGAGAAGATGAGGTACTCGCCCGACTGCGCGAGCGTGGCGAGCGCGCCGGCGTTGTTGACCTTGATCGGATCGAGATCGCTGCCCGGGATCTGCAGCCCGGCCCGCACCGTCCCGCCCTTCTTGACGTTCGCCTTGCTCGCCTCGTTCCCGGAGCTGGAGCTGTCGGTGCCCTCTCCGCTGCCGCAGGCGGTCGCCAGGAAGCTCAACAGCGGGAGCGACATGCCGACCACGGCGCCGCGGCGCACGAACTCGCGGCGGCCGATGTAGCCGGCGCGATACTCGTCGATGACGTGGTTCTCGAGCTCGCTCCGTTCGGCTCGAACAGCATCGACCTGGTGCTGGGTCTGATCTCTCCGCAACGCCCTCAACTCCCCCATGACGGCCCGTTGGACACCCCTCGACGCCGATCGCCGGCGGCGGCTAATCGCTCGACTGTGCGGCTAGTGTACAGTCGAAGTTGCCGGGTTCGCAACCCGGGTTGCATGGGCCTCGCCCCGCGTGATGCAATCAGCCGAATGACCAAGAGCGCGCATGCAGTGACGGGACTCGACGCACTTGAGCGGCGCGTGTGCGAGCACGTGGACCGGCGGCAAAGCGAGCTCGTCGATCTCGTGCGGGCATTGATCGGCTTCGACACCGTGACGCACACCGCCGGGGCGCCGCCGCGCGACGAGGCCGCGTTGCAGCGCTTCCTGGCCGGGCGGCTGGCCGCCCGCGGCGCGCAGGTTCGCGTGGCCGAGCCGGAGCCGGCGCTGGTGGCGGGACATCCCACCATCCCCGAGGGGTTCACCTTCGCCGGGCGCCCGCAGCTGGTGGCGCGCTTTCCGGGAACCGGGGCGGGACGCACGCTGTTGCTCAACGGGCACGTGGACGTGGTCGACGTCGAGCCGCGCGCGGCGTGGTCGTGCGACCCGTTCGACGCGGTCGTCCGCGACGGCGCCGTCTGGGGCCGGGGGGCGTGCGACATGAAGGGCGGCGTCGCGTGCATGGTGTTCGCCGCCGAGGTGCTGGCCGGGCTCGGCGTGCGGCTGGCGGGCGACCTGGTGGTCAACACGGTCACGGAAGAGGAGTCGACGGGCGCGGGCGGGCTGGCGTCCGCCCGCACGCTGCGAGCGGACGCCGCCATCGTCCCCGAGCCCAGCGCCCTCGCCGTGTGGATCGCGTGCCGCGGCTCGCTGCTGGCCCGGATAGCGGTGGACGGGCGCGCCGGGCACGCGGGGCTCCCGCTGCGCTCGCCCGCTGCGGGCGGCGCGGTCAACGCGATCGAGAAGGCCGCTTACCTGATCGAGGCGATCCGCCGCCTGCGCGAGGAGTGGGCGCTGCGTCCGCGCCATCCTCACCTCTCCCCCGCGGACTGCGTACCGACGATGGTGACCGGCGGCGAGTGGCTTGTCAGCTACCCGGCGGCCTGCGCGCTCGACTGCCACATCGAGTTCCTCCCGGACGAGAGCGGCGGCGGCCTGGCCGTGCGACGGGAGTTCGAAGCGTGGATCGCTCGCGCCGCGGACGCCGATCCGTGGCTGCGCGAGAACCCGCCGCGCGTGGAGTGGCTGCTGGGCGCTGTCCCCCCGGCGGAGGTCTCCCCTGCCGAACCGGTGGTGGAGACGCTCGTCGGCGTGGAGCGCGATCTGGGGCGCTCGGGCCGCATCGGTGGCCTCGACAACTGGCACGACGGGGCGACGCTCGTCGTGGAAGCCGGCATCCCGGCGGTCTGCTACGGCCCTGGAGACATCTTCCTTGCGCACGGCGCTGACGAACGCGTGCCGATCGACGAGCTGCTGGCGTGCACGCAGGGCATCGCCCTGGGCGCGATGCGGTTCTGCGGCGCGGAGGGTCGTCGGGCGTGAGCGTCACGCCCGGGCTGTTCGAGGACTACGCCATCGTGGCGCCGCCGTTCGGGGTGGAGGACGCACGCCGGATCGCCGCCGAGCGGTACGGGCTGACCGGCGAGGTCACCGAGCTCGACAGCTTCCAGGACCGCAACTTCCGGATCGTCGCGCCCGATGGACGGCGGACGGTGCTCAAGGTGGCCAATCCGCACTTCGGCCGCGGCGCGCTGGAACTGCAGAACGCCGTGATGGCCCGCGTCGCCGGCGCCGGTCTGCCGTTCGCGACGCCCGTGTGCCTGCCTGCCCTGGACGGGCGCGAGATCGTCTCGGTGGAGCGAGCCGGAGCGGCGTGGGATGTCCGGCTCGTGCGCTACCTGAGCGGCACGCCATTGAGCGCGGCCGGCTACCACTCAGGCGCGGTGCTCACCGCGGTGGGCGCGATGGGAGGCCGCATCGCCGGCGTGCTGGCCGGCTTGGAGCATCCGGCGTCCGAGCGGGTCCTGCAGTGGGACGTCCGCCACGCTCGCGCCGTCGTCGACGCCCTGCTCAGGCATGTGCCGGACCGGAGCCGCCGCGCGCTGGTCGAGCGGGCGATGGCGGTCCACGACACCGGGCTCGCGGATGCGCCCGACGCGCTGCGCGTCCAGATAATCCACGGTGACGTCACGCGGTACAACGTCCTCGGCCGGCGCGACCGTGCCGGGCGCTTGCAGCCGTGCGGGCTGATCGACTTCGGCGACACGCTGCGCACGTACCTGGTGGGCGAGCTGGCGATCACGCTCGCCGACGCCGCTCCCGCGAGCGACGATCCGCTGCGGGCGATGGCCGAGGTCACGGCCGGCTTTCACGCCGAGTGCGCGCTCACCGAGGCCGAGCTCGCGGCGCTGTTCCCGCTCGCGCTCGGCCGTGTGGCCGCCAGCGCCGTCGCCGGGTCTCGGCAGGCGTCGCTCGAGGCCGGGAACCGCTACGTCAGCCGGTCGACCGAGGTGTGCTGGACCCACCTCGCCACACTCGCAGCGGTCCCGCCCGCGCTGGCTGAAGCGGTGTGCCGGTCGGCGGGTGGGCTCAAGCCGCATCCCGACGCTCCGGCGCTGCGGCGATTCCTCGCCTCGACCCCGTGTGCGCCGCCCGTCGACCCCGATGGCCGCCGGGCCGTGCCCGTCGACCTCGGAGCGGGCAGCGCTGAGCTCGCCGAGGGCGGCTGGCGCACAAGGGAGGGACTAGCCTCGGCGATCGCGCAAGGGCCGGGTGAGCTGGCGGTGGGGCGCTGGGGGGAGGGGCGGATCGCGCACGGCGAGCGGCAGGGCGAGTCCGAGCCCGCCACGGTGCATCTGGGCGTCGACGTCTTCGCCGCCGAGGGCGAGGTGGTGCGGGCGCCGTTCGCGGGCGTCGTCGAGCGCCAAGGCGCGGCCGAGCCGCTGCTCGGCCACGACTTGCCCGGCGCCCCACGCTTCTGGACGTGGCTGGCCGGCCTCGTCGCCGACGTGCATGAACGCGAGTCGGTCGACCGAGGCGCCCCGCTGGGACGCATCGCCGCGGCGACGGGGACGCTGCCGGCGCACCTGCACGTCCAGCTCGCCCTGGCGCGGGTGGATGGGCTGCCCGGCCTCGGCCGCCCGTCGCTGCGCCGGGCGTGGCTCGGGCTGTGTCCCGACCCCTCGGCGCTGGTGGGCATCGACGCCGCAGCCGCTCACCGCGACGCCCCGGCACTGCTGGCCTACCGGGATCGGGCCGTCGCGCGCGCGCAGCGCGTCTTCTATTCGCGTCCGCCCGAGATCATGCGCGGCTGGCGGCACCACCTCTACGACGCCGAGGGTCGCGCCTACCTCGACATGCTCAACAACGTGGCCGTGGTCGGGCACAGCCATCCGCGGGTCGCCGAAGCAGCGTGGCGCCAGCTCCGGCTCCTGAACACCAACTCGCGGTTCCTCTACGAGCCGCTCGCCCGCTTCGCGGAACGGCTCGCCGCGCTCGTGCCGGCGCCGTTGAGCACCGTGTTCCTCGTCAACTCGGGCAGCGAGGCCAACGACCTCGCGCTGCGCCTGGCGCGCTCGTACACGCGACGAACCGCCGTGGTCGCCCTGGAAGGCGCCTACCACGGCTGGACCGGCGCCACCGCCGAGATCGGCAGCTCGGCCCACGACGCGCCGGAGCCGGCCGCCCTGCCGTCCTGGCTGCGGATCGTTCCCGCCCCCAACGCCTACCGCGGGCCGTGCCCCGCCGATGCTCTCGCCGTGGCCGAGCACTACGCGGAGCCGGTGCGCGCGGCCGCGGTCGACGCCGCGGCGTTCATCTGCGAGCCGCAGCTGGGCAACGCGGGCGGCGTGCTCGCGCCGCCCGGCTACCTGCGCGCCGCGTACGAGCACGTGCGGGCGGCGGGCGGCGTCTGCATCGCCGACGAGGTGCAGGTCGGCTACGGGAGGCTGGGCCGCTGGTTCTGGGCGTTCGAGCAGCAGCAGGTGGTGCCCGACATCGTGACCATCGCCAAGCCCGCCGGCAACGGCCATCCGCTCGGCGCGGTGATCACCACGGCGGAGATCGCCGGCGCGCTGCGCCCGCGCACGAGCCTCTTCAGCTCCGCGGGTGGCTCGCCGGTGTCCTGTGCGATCGGACTTGCCGTGCTCGACGTCATCCGCGAGGAGAGGCTGCAGGAGAACGCCCGGCGCATCGGCAACCGCCTGCGATCACGACTCGAGCGGCTCAAGACGCGCCACGCGCTCATCGGCGCCGTGCACGGCGCCGGGCTGCACCTCGGCGTCGAGCTCGTCCGCGACCGCGCCACCAAGGAGCCGGCCACCGAGGAGGCACACGCGATCTGCGAACGGATGCTCGAGCTCGGCGTGATCGTCCAGCCGACCGGCGAGTTTGGCAACGTGCTCAAGGTCAAGCCACCGCTGTGCATCGGCGCGCACGACGCCGACGCCTTCGCGCACGCGCTCGACCGCGTGCTGCGCGACGGCTGGTGAGCCGGCCCGCCCGTGGGCTGCTGCTTGCGCTCCTGACCCGCGGCTCGATGCGCCCCGAGCCAGTGGCCGACGGGGTCTGGCGCGTGCGGGCCAACCCGGGCGCCTGAACCTGTTCTTCCTCGAAGAGGCCGACGGCGAAGTCACGCAGTTCGACGCCGGCGGCCACGTCCACCTGTCGCTCGTGCGCTCGGCGATCGCCACGCTGGGACCGCTCGAGCGCGTCGTGCTCTCACACGCGCACACCGACCACCGCGGCACCGCTCCCTCCCTCAGAGCTCCGGTCGTCTGCCACCCCGACGAGGTTGGGGACGCGCAGGGCACGGGAGGCTTGCGCTACTGGGGCGAAGGCCTGCCGAAGCTCGCCCCGGGACCACGGCTGCTGCACCGCCACGTGCTGCAACGGCTCTACGACGGGGGGCCCGTGCGCGTCGCCGACACGATCGCCGACGGCGACGAGGTGGCCGGCTTTCGCGTCGTGCATCTTCCAGGCCACGCGCCAGGCCTGATCGCGCTTGTCCGCGAGCACGACGGCGTCGCACTCACGTCCGACGCCTTCTACACCGTCGATGCGCGGTGGCGCGACTGCCCGCCGTACACGCCCGGCCCGGACTGGAGCTGGGACATCGAACAGGCGCGCGCTTCACTGCGCTTGCTCGCGTCGTTCGACCTCTCCGCGGCCTGGCCCGGGCACGGCGAGCCGATCACCGGCGATGTCGCCACGGCGCTTCTCGCCCCATCGCGGCGCTGATCCTCATGCCCGCCGCGCGCGAACCGCTATCCGCACCGCCTTCCGCGCGTCGGCACACGCTGACCGCCGGTCGGCTCCTGGCGCGCAGCCGCTCTCACGTCGCGCCAGGTCCCCCCGGGGCCCCGCGGCGCGCCCGACTGTCTGCCGCGACGGCCTCGAGGGAGTCGAGTCCGCGACGCGGCAGCAACCTACGCGCACGTCCCTCAGCGATCTTGGTCCATAGCTGAACCGTGGCGCAGCCATGTCAGCGCGCCGCCTTGCGCGCCGATGCGGCCGTATGCAGGAGGTTCCGAGGGGTGAGCGACGGGGCTCGAACCCGCGACCACCGGGACCACAACCCGGAGCTCTACCAACTGAGCTACGCCCACCAAGGTGACTGCCGGGCCAATCTAGCAGCGCAACGGCACCCTCCGAAGACGCCGGGCGACTGGACCTGCGGGCTGCGACGCGGTACAAACGGATGGACAGCGATGCTGATGCTGATCGATACGCGCGAGCCGCCCGGCGACGACGGCGGATCGACCCACGAGCCGTGGCTCGTGGCGCTGCTCGGCTGGGCGCTGCCGTGGCCCGCGCTGATCGTGTGGCTGTGCGCGGCCAGCCGCGTCGTCGAGGGCTGGGCGGGCGTGGTGTTCGTGTTCGTCGCGATCGCGCTCGCCGCGTGGCGCGGGTTGCGCGCGCTGCCCGCCGAAGGACTCGACCAGGACCGTCAGTAGCTCGGCGCGCGGCCCGAGCCCGCGATCCGGGCTAGTGCGCGTGGCCGCGGTGCTCCTCGGGCACCGCGGCGGGGGACATGCGGCTCGCGAGCAGCGCGGCGATCGCCGTGGTCAGCGGCACGGCCGCGATCAGCCCGATCGAACCGGCGAGCATCGCGACGATCTGCTCCGCCACCGGCTCGCGGTTGACCGCGTCGGCGAACGGCGTCTGGCTGGCGTTGAAGATCAGCAGCACCGGAAGCGCCGCACCCGCGTAGGCCAGCACGAGCGTGTTGACCGTGGCGCCGAGGTGATCGCGCCCGACGGCCAGCGCCTCGCCGAACAGCCGCGCGAAGCCGAGCCCCGGGTTCGCTCGCCGCAGCGCAAGCACGGTCGATGCCTGGGAGACGGTCACGTCGTCGAGCACCCCGAGCGCGCCGATCACCATGCCGGCCACGACGAGCGCCTGCAGCGACAGGCCGCCGCCGTCCGCGCCCGCGAGCAGCAGTACGGCCTGCTCGTCGGAGAACCCCGTGATGTCGGTGCCGCGGACGGCGACCACGGCGAGCAGCGTGATGAGCAGGAGGGCGCCGGCGGTCCCGAGGATCGCGGCGACGCTCTTGAGGCCGGCTCCGTGCGACAGCACGATCGTTACCACCATCACCGCGAGCGCGCCGACGAGCGCCGTCAGCACCAGCGGGCCACCGCCGAGGATCGCCGGCGCGAGGAACTCCACCACGATGCCGAGGCTCACGCCGAGCCCGGCGAGCGCGCGCACGCCGTGCCAGCGGCCGAGCACCACCACGAGCGCGACGAACACGAGCGCGAGCCAGAGCAGCGGGGTCGAGCGCTCGAAGTCCGAGAACGCATACCGATCGCCGGCGCCGGACGCGTTGCGCGTCACGCGGATCTGGTCGCCGGCCTCGATCGGCGGCGCGAACCGGTCGCCCGACAGCGTCAGCACCGAGCGCTCCCCGCGCGACGTGCCGCCGCGCAGCTCGATCTCGGCCACCCTGCAGCCCGGTCCGGCGCGCTGCTCGCAGCCGCCCCTCGTCACGCGCACCACGTCGGCGCGCTCGACGGCGCCGGCCCGGCTCGCCGTGCCGACGCTCCCACCGGTCGGCCACAGCGCGACGAGCCCGATCCCGACGGCGACCACGAGCACGCCCGCGAGGGCCGCCACGACCCGGCCGGCGGTGGTCTCGAGCATGGCGCGATCCGGCATTTCTCCGGCTTCGCGCGCCACGGGCCGATCCCTGCGGCTGGAGGATCAGACACCGCGAGCTCAGCCCGCCGCCACGACCCGCTCCCCCGGCCGCCGCAGCCCCGCGACGGCCAGCCGCGCCGCGACGACGGCGGCGACGAGCTCGACGGCGAGCAGCGCGAACAGCACCGTGAGCTGCAGCCGCGCCGCCTCGGCCGGGGAGGCACCGCCGAGCACGAGCCCGACGAACGTGCCCGGCAGCGTGACGAGACCCACGTTCTTGGTCTGGTCGATGATCGGGATCAGTGCGGTGGTCACCGCGCCGCGCACCGCCGGGGCGAGCGCCTCGGCGACGCCGACGCCGAGCAGCAGCCGCTTCTCTACCTCTGCGATGTCCTTGGCGACGCGCTCGCGGATCCGATGCCCTGTGATCGACGTCGCCGTCATCGCCCCGCCGATCAGGATGCCGGCGACCGGCACGAGCTCGCGCGGAGCGGTGGAGAACGCGCC
>JBPCNM010000239.1:0-6936 GCA_051001255.1 Solirubrobacteraceae bacterium | reverse complement strand
GCCGTGCCCCCAGCCCAGGCCCCGATCTTGCCCTCCGCTTCCCCCTCGTTCGGCCCCCCGCCCCCCTGCGGCGCAGGCTGAGGTCGCGACGGAGGACCGACCCCGCCGGCGATCAGCGGTCGCGCTTGCGCGCGAACCGCTTGAACGTCCTGTACGCCTTGCGCGCCGAACCGTTCGGATTCACGAGCCCCGCGTCGAAGCGGGCGCCCCGCTCGACCCCGGTCCATTGGTAGTTGTAGAGCCGCGTGAGGCGCGAGCGCATGCCGCTGCGGCGCGAGTCATACCGGTCGAACAGGCGGAACATGTACTTCGTCCGCTTCGCCTGGCGCGACTCCGAGCGCTTGAAGCCCTGGAACTTCAGGATCCCGCCGGTCTCGGTCGCCCAGACCTGGCCCGGGACTATGCGCAGGAGCTGGCGCGTCGCCGACGAGCGCTTGCGATTGACGTCGGCGTAGTTGTGCAGCCCCCAGATGCTGCCCTTGTTCTTGGAGTAGCGCTTGAACTTCGCCAGCCAGGACGACATGTTCCTGTCGTCGAGCACGTCGGCGGCCACCAGCTCGCAGCCGCGGCACGCCTTGCGGGCGGCGAGGAAGTACTTGGCGGCGAGCCGGGGCTTGCGGTAGGTCGGCTGGGAGACGTGGTTGCCCTCGTTCCAGATGCCGAACGTCTCGTTGCCCGGGAACTGCCTGCGGAAGCGCTTGAAGCCCTTCTTGTAGGTCTTCACGCTCGGGGCGCGGCACTTCCTGGACGACGAGTAGTGGCCGTCGTCGTAGCAGCCGCGACGCGCCGTGAAGTGGACCAGCACCTCGACGCCGGCGGTGCGGGCGCGGTTCATGAACCCGATCACCTCGGCGTTCTGGCCCGCGTGCCTGTACCAGTCGAACGGCACGAGGTAGCGGACGCGCTCGATGTCGAGGGCCTGGAACCTCCGGTTGTCGAACATCGCGCCGTCCTGGTCGGCGATCCCGACCTTGTAGTTCGCCTGCGCCGGAGCGGCGAACGTGGCGCAGATCAGGAGCGCCACGATGAAGAGGAGTCGTCTGTGCATGGTCATCTGAACCGACGATAGCCGCGAGGGTTGCGGAACCGGCGCAAGAATCCGCCCACGAGGGGCCTAAGCTGACCGGAGGTGGCGGTCGAGACTCCCCGGGAGGACAAGCTGGCCGAGCAGCGGCGCGCGCTGCCGGACCAGCCCGGCGTCTACCTGTTCCGCGACGAGCGCGGGCGCGTCATCTACGTCGGCAAGGCCAAGTCGATCCGCAAGCGCGTCGCGTCTCACCTCAGCTCTCGCAGCCAGCTGAGCGCGTTCATCGACCACATCGAGTCGCTGGTCGTGCAGACCGAGGCCGAGGCGCTGCTCACCGAGCAGAACTTCATCAAGCAGTACCGGCCGCGCTTCAACATCCGGCTGCGCGACGACAAGTCCTACCCGTACATCGCGATCAGCCTCGACGAGGACTTCCCGCGCGTGTACTTCACGCGCGAGCGCCACCGGCGCGAACGCGCCTACTTCGGTCCCTACTCGAGCGCCAAGCGCGTCCGCGGCACGCTCGACCTGCTCGGCAAGATCTTCCTGTTCCGCTCGTGCGAGGGCGCCGAGCCGGGCCGCCGCTCGGGCTCGCCGTGCCTGGACTACTACATCAAGCGCTGCGGGGCGCCGTGCGTCGGCTACGTCGGCAAGGAGGAGTACCGGGCCGGCATCGACGGCGTGATCGCGTTCCTCTCCGGTCGCTTCCGCCAGATCGAGCGCGACCTCGAGCAGCGGATGTACTTCGCGGCCGGCGAGCAGGACTACGAGCAGGCGGCGCTGGAGCGCAACCGGCTGCACGCCGTCCGCGCGCTGCTCGAGCGCCAGCGGGTCGCGACCGAAGGGGCCGGCACGTTCGACGCCGTCGCCGTGGCGGTCGACGGGATGGAGGCCAACGCCCAGGTCTTCCAGGTCCGCGACGGCGTGCTCTCGGACCGCCAGTCGTTCTACCTCGACAACCAGGGCGAGCAGGAGCCCGCGATCGTCGCCGAGGAGTTCATGCTGCAGTACTACACGAGCGCGCTCGCCATCCCGTCGCTGATCGTGGTGCAGCAGGAGCTGGCCGAGGGGTCCGAGCCCGAGGTGATGGCGGCACTGCTGAGCGATCGTCGCGGCGGCGCGGTCGAGATCCGGGCGGCGGAGCGCGGCGGCAAGCTGCGCATCCTCGAGCTGGCCGAGCGCAACGCCCGGCTTGCGCTCGACCAGGAGAAGCTCAAGGCCGAACGCCGGCGCCAGCAGCGCGTCGAGGCGCTCGCGGGGCTGCAGCAGGCGCTGAAGCTCGACGCGCTGCCCGTGCGGATCGAGTGCTTCGACATCTCGCACGTGGGGGGCACGCACACGGTCGCGTCGATGGTGGTGTTCGAGGGCGGCGCGCCGAAGAAGGCCGACTACCGCCGTTTCACCATTCGTTCCCACGATGGCAACGACGACTTCGCTTCCATGAACGAGGTGCTCTCGCGGCGGTACGCGCAGTGGGGCAAGCAGCACGAGCGCTCGCCGTACGACTCCGATCGCGACGCGTCGTTCGCCGCGCTGCCCAACCTCGTGGTGATCGACGGCGGCCCCGGCCAGCTCTCGGCCGGCGTCGAGGCGATCCAGGGCTTCCGCGACCGTGGCGTGGCGGTCGTCTCGCTGGCCAAGCGGATCGAGGAGGTGTTCATGCCGGGTGTCGCGGAGCCGCTGCGCCTGCCCCACGACACGCCCGAGCTCCAGCTGCTCCAGCGCGTGCGCGACGAGGCGCACCGGTTCGCCATCACCCACCACCGGATCCGGCGCGACAAGGCGATGACGGAGTCGATCATGGACGGGCTGCCGGGCGTCGGACCGAACCGCAAGCGCGCGCTGCTGCGCCACTTCGGCTCGCCCGAGGCGGTGCTCGGCGCGACGCGCGAGCAACTCGAGGCGGTGCCCGGGCTGCCCGCCAAGGTCGGCCGCGACCTCTATCACCACCTGAACAAGACGGGTCGCTGATGGCGCGGCTCACCGACCTAGTCGTGATCTCGGGCTTCTCTGGCGCCGGCAAGTCCTCCGCGATGAACGTGTTCGACGACGCCGGCTACTTCTGCGTGGACAACCTGCCCGCCGGCATGATCCGCTCGCTCGCCGCGCTGTTCCTCCACGAGGGCTCGAAGATCGAGCGCGCGTGCGTGGTGTCGGACCTGCGCGCCGGCGACTACCTCGAAGTGCTGGCCGAGGTGCTCGACGACCTCGACTCCGCGGGGCACGTGACCACCCGGCTGCTGTTCCTGGAGGCCGACGAGGATTCGCTCCTCACCCGCTACAAAGAGACCCGCCGGCGCCACCCGCAGGCCCGCAACGGCAACGTGGCCGACGGCATCCACCGCGAGCAGGACCTGCTGGCGCCGATCCGCGAGCGGGCGGACACCGTGATCGACACGACCGGGTTGAGCGCGTCGGCGCTGCGCCGCAAGGTCGCCTCGGAGATGCTCGCGCCGGGCCAGCCGGGCAAGCTCGCGGTGACGTTCGGCTCGTTCGGCCACAAGCACGGCCCGGCGCGCGACGCCGACCTCGTGTTCGACGTCCGCTTCCTGCCCAACCCGCACTGGGAGGCCGATCTGCGGCCGCTGACCGGCTTCGACCGGCGGATCATCCAGTACGTGGGCCGCGACGGGCGCCTCAAGGAGTTCTACGACCGCGTGCTGCCGCTGCTGGAGTACCTGTTGCCCCAGTACGTGGCGGAGGGCAAGGCGCATCTCGTCGTCGCGATCGGCTGCACGGGCGGCCGCCACCGCTCGGTCGTGATCGCAGAGGACCTCGCCGCGCACTTCCGCGACGACGGGCGCTTCTTCGTCGAGGTCCAGCACCGCGACGTGGACCGCGCCCCTTCGCGGTCCTAGATAGATAGCCTCCTCGTCAGTCTCCTTAGGAAAGGGTTCGAATCGCCATGCCAGTACGCGTCGGGATCAACGGCTTCGGCCGCATCGGCCGCAACGTCTTCCGGGCCGCGCACGAGTCCGGCGCCGACGTCGAGATCGTCGCCGTCAACGACATCACGGATGCGGGTACGCTCGCGCATCTGCTCAAGTTCGACTCCGTCTACGGACCGTTCCAGGGCACGGTGGAGGTCGGCGACGGCGCGCTCGAGATCGACGGCCGCGAGGTCAAGACGTTCGCCGAGCGCGACCCGGCGGCGCTGCCGTGGGGCGACCTCGGCATCGACGTGGTGATCGAGTCGACCGGCTTCTTCACCAAGCGCGACGCCGCCGCCGAGCACCTGGACGCCGGCGCCAAGAAGGTCATCATCTCCGCTCCGGCGACCGAGCCCGACGTCACCGTCGTGCTGGGCGTGAACTTCGACGACGCCTACGACGCCGACCGCCACGACGTCATCTCCAACGCGTCGTGCACCACCAACTGCCTGGCGCCGGTCGCCAAGGTGCTGCACGACGCGATCGGCATCGAACGCGGCCTGATGACCACGATCCACGCCTACACCGCCGACCAGCGCCTGCAGGACGCGCCGCACTCCGACCTGCGCCGCGCCCGCGCCGCCGCGCTGAACCTCGTGCCGGCCTCGACCGGCGCGGCCAAGGCGATCGGCCTGGTCATCCCGGAGCTCAACGGCAAGCTGCACGGCTTCTCCGTGCGCGCCCCCGTCCCGACCGGCTCGGTCGTCGACCTCACGTTCCAGGCGGCGCGCGAGACCTCGGTCGACGAGATCAAGGAGATCGTTCGCGGCAAGGCCGACACCGGCGGGCTGGCCGGCATCCTCGCCTACACCGAGGACCCGATCGTCTCCTCCGACATCGTCAGGAACCCGTTCTCGTCGATCTTCGACGCCGAGCTGACGTCGGTGCTGGAGGGCCAGCTGGTCAAGGTCGTCGCGTGGTACGACAACGAGTGGGGCTACTCCAACCGCTGCGTGGAGCTGGCCCAGAAGGTGCCGGTGCGTGCGCACGCTTGACGAGCTCGACGTCGAGGGCAAGCGCGTCCTCGTCCGGGTGGACTTCAACGTCCCGCTGGATGATACCCAGCGGACCTCGTCCGCGGGCACAGGCGACCGCAGCATCACCGACGACGCCCGGATCCGGGCGGCGCTGCCGACGCTGACCGAGCTGCGGGAGAAGGGCGCGCGGCTGCTGCTCGCGGCGCACCTCGGCCGGCCGAAGGGGCGCGACGAGGCGCTCTCGCTCGCGCCTGTCGCCGGCCGGCTCGCCGAGCTGCTGGGTGCGGACGTCGCGCTGGCGGGCTCGCTCGACGACGTCCCCGACGGCGACGTGGTGATGCTCGAGAACGTGCGCTTCGAGCCGGGGGAGACCGAGAACGACCCCGAGCTGGCGCGTCGCTACGCCGACCTGGCCGACGCCTACGTCAACGACGCGTTCGGCGCCGCGCATCGCGCGCACGCGGCCACCGAGGCGGTGGCGCACCTGCTGCCCAGCGCGGCCGGCCGGCTGCTCGAGCGCGAGGTCACGGCGCTGCAGCGGATCCTCGAGGCTCCCGAGCGGCCGCTCGTCGCGGTCGTCGGCGGCGCGAAGGTGACCGACAAGATCGGCGTGCTGGAGGCGTTCCTGCGGACCGCCGACCGCATCTTGATCGGGGGCGCCATGTGCTTCCCGTTCTTCAAGGCCCAGGGCCACGACGTCGGTGCCTCGCTGTGCGAGGACGAGGGGCTCGAGCCGGCCCGGCGCGTGCTCGCCGGCGGGGGCGAGAAGCTGCGGCTGCCGGGCGACCTCGTCGCCGGGCGGGACTTCTCCGCCGGCACCGAGACGCAGTCGCTCGACGGGATCGACGTGCCCGCGGGCTGGATGGGCCTCGACATCGGGCCGCGCACCGCGCGCGGCTACGCGGAGGTGATCCGCGCCGCGGGGACCGTGTTCTGGAACGGGCCGATGGGCGCGTTCGAGCTCGAGCCGTTCGCCGCAGGGACGCGCACCGTCGCCGAGGCGGTGGCGGAGTCCGGCGCGGTCACCGTGGTCGGCGGCGGCGATTCGGCGGCGGCGCTGGCGCAGTTCGGGCTCGCCGACCGCGTCACCCACCTCTCCACGGGCGGCGGCGCCTCCCTGGAGCTGATCGAGGGCAAGGCCCTCCCGGGCGTGGAGGCCCTGTCATGAGCACCGAGCCGACTGCGTCGGCCGGCACAGGCCGCACCCCGCTGATCGCCGGCAACTGGAAGATGCACAAGACGGTCGCCGAGGCCGAGCAGTTCATCGGTGCGCTGCTGCCGAAGGTGGCCGCCGTCGACCGCGTCGAGATCGTCGTCTGCCCGCCGTTCCTGGCGCTGCAGGCGCTGGTCGACTCCGCCCGCGGCTCGCAGGTCGGCGTCTACGCGCAGACCATGCACGAGGCCGATCAGGGCGCCTTCACCGGCGAGGTCTCCGCGGCGATGCTGTCGGAGATCGACGTGCACGGCGTCGTGCTCGGCCACTCCGAGCGCCGCCAGTTCTACAACGAGACCGACAAGGCGCTCCAGCTCAAGCTGCGCAAGGCGCTGGAGATGGGGCTGGCGCCGATCCTCTGCGTCGGGGAGACCGAGGAGGAGCGCGAGCGCGGCGACACCGAGCGCAAGCTCCGCCACCAGGTCCAGGAGGGGCTCGAGCAGGTGCCCGCCGGGCGCCTCCCCGACGTGGTCATCGCCTACGAGCCCGTGTGGGCGATCGGCACCGGCCTGACCGCCACGCCCGAGCAGGCGCAGGACGCGGTCGCCTTCGTGCGCGCGCTGGTCGCGGGCTTCGACAAGGCGGCGGCCGAGCGGGTGCGGATCCTCTACGGCGGCTCCTGCAAGCCCGACAACGCCGCCGAGCTGCTGGCGCTGCCCGATGTCGACGGCGCGCTCGTCGGCGGCGCGAGCCTCGATCCGGGCGACTTCGCCGCGATCGTCGAGGCCGCGGCGCGATGACCGTCCCCGCGGTCTGCCTCGTGGTGCTCGACGGCTGGGGCCTGGCGCC
>JBPCNM010000238.1:0-3510 GCA_051001255.1 Solirubrobacteraceae bacterium | reverse complement strand
GGCCTGACGCGCGCGTTCACCGGGCGCACCGCGCGCGGCATCGTCAACCGCTTCCAGCGCGAGCATACGCCGGACGCGCCGCTCGGCTACCCCGACGTCCATCATCTCACCGCGCCGCTGCGCGCCGCCGCCCGCGCGCGCGGCGACGCCGACGGCTTCCACCTCTGGGCCGGCCAAGCGCACGCCCTGGCCCGGACGCTGCCTGCCGCCGAGCTCGTCCGCGGCCTGGCCGGCGAGGCGCGCGCCGCGCTGCGGGAGGCGTGCGAGCGCTAGCGGCCGGAACCACGAGGCTGACGCCGCTGATGGTGCAGCTCGTCCGCGTGGATCTGGCGCTGCCCGTAGGAGCCGGTGAATACCGGGCCGGCGGCGCTCACGAGCTCGCCGGCGCGCGGGAGGCGGCGCGGTCGCAGCCCGCGCTCGACGTCGATCACGCTGACGCCCGAGGAGGTGACGTTCCCACCCGCGAGCACGTAGTGGGCGTCGCCGTCGCCGTCCGGATCAACCGCCTCGACGTAGAGCACGCGGCCCGTGACCGCGGCGCAGTCGCCGGCGCCGGCCGCGCAGCGCGCGCGCTTGACCGCTGTGCGGGCAGTAGCACGCTCACCTGGCGTTGCGGCCGACGCGCCCGGCGCGGGCGGGTCCGGCGGCTGTGAGCCGCACCCCGCGAGCGCGAGCACGGCGGCCAGGAGGAAGGGAGACCGGCGCATCTTGCAAGATCTTGGCATCCGCCCTTGACCCTCACGTAACGTGAGGCCCTACCGTCGTTCTCGATGCACGTGAGCGAACCCCAGCAGACACGCCCGTGGCAGATCGGCGACGTGGCGGAGGCGACGGGCCTGACGGTCCGGACCCTGCACCACTACGACGAGATCGGCCTGCTCGTGCCGTCCTCCCGCTCGGATGCCGGGTACCGGCTCTACAACGACGGCGACGTCCGCCGCCTGTACCGGATCCTGGCGCTGCGCGGGATGGGATTCCCACTCGAGGAGATCGGGAGCACGCTCGTCCGCGAGGGCGAGGACCCGCGGCCGGCGGTGCGCCGGCACCTCGAGCGGATCGACGAGCAGCTGCGCCTCGCCGCCCAGCTGCGCACCCGGCTCACGCACATCCTCGACGTGCTCGACCACGCGGACGAGCCGTCGGATGACCTGTTCATCGAAGCGATCGAGGTGATGACGAGGATGGAGCAGTACTACACCCCCGAGCAGCTTGCCGATCTCGAGCAGCGCCGCAACGCGCTGGGCGAGGAGGGGATGCAGCGCGCCCAGGACGAGTGGACGCAGCTGATCGCCGAGGTCGAGGCCGAGCGCGAGGCCGGGACGGACCCGGCCGACGCCAGGCTGACGCCGCTGATCGAGCGCTGGACGGCGATGGTCGACCAGTTCACCGGCGGCGACCCCGGCATCCGCGCGTCGCTGCACAAGCTCTACGACACCGAGGGCGTCGAGCAGGCGTCGCGCGGCGCGGTGAACGCCGAGACGATGGCGTACGCCAAGCAGGCGATGGACGCGCGGGGCGGGGGCTGACGCACTCGCCTACCGGGCGGGCGGGTAGTGCTCGCGCCACCACGCGGCCCAGCGGTCCTCCAGCGCGGCCTGGGCGGCGGCGTCGAGCCCGTAGCTGGTGACGATCGCCATGCCGCCGCCGTGCGGGGGTCGCTTCGCGGGCGGCTTGGCGTGCAGGACGACGAGGCCCGGGCCGTAGCCGTCGACGGTGAGCCCGATCTGGTGCTCGTTGCGGAAGAGGACCTCGCCCGACCAGCGCTCGCCCCAACCGGTCGTGCCCGCGTAGGGCTCGCCCGCGCGCTCTGCCCCGTCGAGGCCGAGCGCGGCCGGGACGAGCGGGCGCGGGCCGGCGCCGTCGAGCTGCAGCGTGCGCCGGTCCTCGCCCGGATGCCGCTCCAGCGCGAAGCGGAGCTGGTGCACGAAGCTCGTCCAGCCCTCGCGGATGTCGTCGTAGAACTCCCCCCAACCGGCGTCGCCTGCGGGCGCCGCCATCGTCACGCGGACCACGGTCTGGGGCCCGTGGTCCTCGACGACGAAGCGTGAGCCCTCGGCGATCGCGATCGTGCCCGCGGGCTCGTCGGCTTTGACGCCGTGGAGGTAGATCTCCGCGATCTCCGTGTCGAGCCCGTCGTACTCCCAGCCGTGCCAGCGGCGGATCGAGGCGGGGTCGCGCAGCGCGTGCCAGACCGTCTCGAACGGGGCGGCGATGCTCGTCTCGACGGCGACGCGGTCAGGCTCGGTCATCGGTGGCGTCCTCGGTCGCGGGCGGGTTCGGCGCGGGGTGGCCGCCGAGCACGAGGCGATAGGGGCGGCCGCCGGCCGCCGTCCCATGCTCCGTCGCGGTCTGGCCCAGCAGGTCCGCGAGCCGGTCGCAGAAGCGCTCGACGTCCGCAGGGGCGGCGAAGCACACCTCCGTCTCGATCGTGAACGTGAGCAGGCGCGTATCCTCGCGCTGGGCGGTGGACTGCATCCGGGCGACGTCGCGAACGACCGCGGAGGCGGCGCCGATCAGGTGCTCGGCGGCGTAGCGATCCTGGGCCTCGATGGGGGCGACGGTGCCCATGACCGCCGGATCGACCACGAACGTGTCGGCGCGCGCGCCGAGGATGCGCTCGGTGAAGCCACGCCGCGGGCGTTCCTCGACGAGCTCGAGCAGCCCGGCCTGCTCGAGCGCGCGCAGGTGATAGTTGACGCGCTGGCGGCTGAGGCCCAGCTCGGCGGCGAGCCGGGTGGCTGACGCCGGCTGGCGCAGGCGCTCGAGCAGCCGCCGGCGGATCGGAGAGAGCGCGAGCCGCACCCGCTCCGGCTCACCAAGGAGGTCGACGCGGTTGGGCGGTGCGGCGACCGGCATGAATCTGAAGCTATAATAGGAAAACAAATCTGTCAAGACCAGGCGCCACCTCGGCTGATGCAACCGCGGCTTCCCCGTCCGCCGCTGTCCGGGGCCGCAAGCCGCGGCTTCGCCGTCCCGCCGCCGCCGTCCCGCCGTCCCGCCGTCCGCCGCCGTCCCGCGTCCCGCCGTCCGCCGCGGGGGCGAGATCTCACCGCCGGCGCCTATCCCACTCCATGGATCCGCCCATCGACGCGATCGACAGCCTGGCCGGCGCGCTGCGCGACCGGCTCGTCGACGGGGCCGGCGAGGCCCGCGAAGGCGACGGCCCGGCCGCGCGGATCGGCGCGCTGGTCGAGCGGGAGGCCGGGGTACTCGACGCGGCGACGCGCGCGGCGGTCGCCGCCCGGGTGGGCGAGCGGTCGGTAGGGCTGGGGCCGCTCGAGCCGCTGTTGGCTGACCGTGACGTCGACGAGGTGCTGGTGTGCGGGACCGCTCCCGTCTGGGTCGAGCGCAGCGGACGGCTCATGCAGACGGATGTGCGGTTCGCCGGCGAGGCCGAGCTGCGCCACGTGATCGAGCGGATCCTCGCGCCGCTGGGCCGCCGCGCCGACGAGGCTGAGCCGCTGTGCGACGCGCGGCTGCCCGACGGCTCGCGCGTGAACGTCGTGCTGC
>JBPCNM010000237.1:0-2572 GCA_051001255.1 Solirubrobacteraceae bacterium | reverse complement strand
TGTCGGCGCTCACCTTCGAGGAGGCCTCCGACACCGCGGGGGTGCGGATCGCCTCGGTGACGTCGCGGCCGTCGAGCAGGACGCGCTCGCCCAGCTCGATCTCCGCCGCCGCGGCGATCGCGGCGGGATCGCCGCCGCGATCGGATACGGCGAGCGCGACGCAGCGGTACATGGCCCCGGTGTCGAGGTACGTGTAGCCCAGCCGCTCGGCGACGGCGCGGGCCACGGTGGACTTCCCGGCGCCGGCGGGGCCGTCGATGGCGATGACCATGGCGCCGAGGCTAGCCGGTCAGCCCGGCCAGATCCTGCGCGAAGCCGGGATAGGAGACCGCCGCGGCCTCCATCCCGACCACCTCGACGCCGTCCGCGCTCGCCAGGCCGGCGACCGCGCCGAGCATCGCCAGCCGGTGGTCGCCGTGCGCGTGCAGCGTGCCGCCGCGCAGGCCGCCGCTGCCGCGAACGGCGAAGCCGTCGGCCGTCGCCTCGATGTCGGCGCCGAGGCCGCGCAGACCGTCGACGACGGTCGCGATGCGGTCGGATTCCTTGAGGCGCAGCTCCTGCGCCCCCTCCACCACGGTCTCGCCCTCGGCGAAGCAGCCGAGGAGCGCCACGAGCGGCAGCTCGTCGATCGCCAGCGGCACCTCGTCGGCGCTCACCCGCGTGCCGGCGAGCGGGCCGTGGGCGACGTCGAGCTCGCACAGCGGCTCGGCGTCCGCGGCGGCGCCGGCGCGCTCCTCCAGGTCGCCGATCAGCACGGCGCCCATGCGCCGCAGGATGCGGAAGAAGCCGACGCGCGTCCAGTTGGCGGCCATCCCCGCGATCAGCAGGCGCGACCGCGGCACGAGCACGGCGGCGGCGGCGTGGAAGGCGGCGGAGGACGGGTCGCCGGGGACGTGGATCGCGTCCAGCCCGAGCTCGTCCCGGCCGACGATCGTCACGCGGTCGCCGTCGCGAGCGATCCCGGTGCCGGCGCGGGCGAGCAGCCGCTCGGTGTGGTCGCGGCTGGGCTCGGGCTCGACGACCGTGGTCGTCCCGGCCGCCAGCAGGCCGGCGAGCAGCACACAGCTCTTGATCTGCGCGGAGGCGACCGGCAGCACGTACTCCGTGCCGTGCAGCGGGCGGCCGCTGACCGTGAGCGGCGCGAAGCGGCCGTCGCGCGCGCCGAGCTGCGCGCCCATCTGCGCGAGCGGTCGCGCGATCCGGTCCACCGGCCGACGGCGGATGCTCTCGTCGCCGTCAAGCGTCCAGCTCCCGCCCTCCGGCTGTCCGGCCAGCCAGCCGGGCAGCAGCCGCAGCAGCGTGCCGGCGTTGCCGACGTCGATCGCCGCGCCCGGCGTGGCGGCGCGCAGCCCGGGACCGTGGATGACCAGCTCGCCTGTGCCCGCGGGCGAAGTCCGCTGGGTATCGGCGCGCCGATCGAACCGCGCGCCCAGCGCCTGGACCGCCTGCAGCGAGGAGCGCGTGTCCCGGGACTCCAGGTAGTTGGTGACGTGCACGGGCGCAGCGCTCATGGCGCCCAGCAGGGCGGCGCGATGCGAGAGGGACTTGTCCGGCGGCGCTACGAGCGTCCCGCGCAGCGGGACGCCCGGCCGGAACGTCTGGTTCATGCGCGCGCCACCGGCAGCCCCAGCGCGGCGACGAGCGCCTCGGCCTGCGCGGCGTGCTCCGCGCCGGCGATCCACAGCACGATGTAGCCCGACGAGCGGTCGGGCGTCGGGTAGAGCGCCATGTCGAGGATGTTGACGCCGCCGCGCCCGAGTGCGAGCGCGACCTCCGCCACCACGCCCGGGCGGTTGGGGACAGAGACCCGCAGCTCGGTCACGTCGCTGCCCGCGAGGTCGTCCTCGAGCAGCCGCCGGCGGTCCTCGCGCGCGCCGTCGTTCCAGCTGGCGATGCCGTCGCCGTCGCCCGCCGCGAGCGTCGCGCGGACGGCGGCAAGGCGCGCGCTCGCATCGTCGATGGCGTCGATCAGCGCGTCGGCGTTGGCGAGGTAGATGTCGCGCCAGATCGCGGTGTTGGAGCCCGCGACGCGCGTGATGTCGCGGAAGCTCGGGCCCGTGCCGGGCAGCCGAACTGCCTCGCTTCGCTCGTCACCGCCTGGCCGCTTCGCGGCTAGGCTCGCCTCCTCCGACAGCGCGTCGGCGGCCTGCGCCACGAGCACGTTGGCCAGCACGTGCGGCAGGTGCGAGACGGTGGCGATCATCCGGTCGTGCGTCTCGGCGTCGAGCGCGGCGGGCCGCGCGCCCAGGCCGGAGAGCAGCCGGTGCAGGCGCTCGTACAGCGTGCCGCGCGTGTTCGCGGTCGGCGTCAGGTACCACGTGGCGCCGTCGAACAGCTCGGCGCGCGCGTGGCGCACGCCGGCGTTCGCCGCGCCGGCGAGCGGATGCCCGCCGATGAAGCGCTCGTCGTGCATCGCGTCGACCACCGTGCGCTTGGTCGAGCCCACGTCTGTGACTACGCAGTCCTCGCCGGCGGCCGCCAACGTTCCGCCCACCGCCGCCGGGAGCACCCCGACGGGCGCCGCCACGAACGCCGCCTCGGCGCCGTCGAGCGCCGCGCCGAGGCGTGACAC
>JBPCNM010000236.1:0-7571 GCA_051001255.1 Solirubrobacteraceae bacterium | reverse complement strand
CCGGCCGGCGCAGAACGCGTCGGCCACCGCCGGCGGCGTGTGGCGCACGAGCAGCGACCCCTGGAACGCCAGCGCGAGTTCCTCGATCGCGGCGCGCGAGCCATGGCCCGTCCTCCCTCGCGAGCGCGCCGAGCGTAGCGGGCAGCGCGTCGAGGTGCGCGTCCAGCCGCCGGTCGGCGCCGCGCCCCCGCTCGCATTCGGCCAGGAACGCCGGCGGCCCGTCGGGCTCGCGCGCGAGCGCGCGGAGCACGTCGAGCGAGATCACGTTGCCCGAGCCCTCCCAGATGCCGTTGAGCGGCGCGTCGCGCAGCAGCCGGGGCATCGGCGACTCCTCCACGTAGCCGTTCCCACCCAGGCACTCGAGCGCCTCGGCGGCGTGCGGCGTGGCGCGCTTGCAGATCCAGTACTTCATCACGGCGGTGCCGAAGCGCCGCAGCGGCTTGTCGTCCGCGTCGTAGGCGCGCGCGAGGCGCAGCGCCGAGGCCGTCGCGGCCTCGGACTCGACCGCGAGGTCGGCGAGCACGTTGACCATCAGCGGCTGCTCGGCCAGCCGGGCGCCGAACGCGCTGCGGTGGCGCGCGTGGTGCACCGCCTCGGCCACCCCGCGGCGCATGCCGGCCGCGCTGCCGACGATGCAGTCCAGCCGCGTGTGGGTGACCATCTCGATGATGGTCGCCACTCCTCGTCCCTCCTCGCCCAGCAGCCGGCCGGGCACGCCGCGCAACTCGACCTCGCCGGAGGCCAGCGAGCGCGTGCCGAGCTTGTCCTTGAGGCGCTGGATCTCGAAGCCCGGGCCGCGCGCGACCACGAAGCACGAGAGGCCGCCGGGCGCTTGGGCGAGCACGAGGAAGACGGTGCCCGTCGGGTGCGAGCAGAACCACTTGTGGCCGGTCAGCTCGTACGTGCCGTCGCCGGCGGGGAGCGCGCGGGTCGTCCCCGCGCGCACGTCCGAGCCGCCCTGCTTCTCGGTCATCGCCATGCCGCACAGCGCACCGCGCTCGTAGTCCGGCAACGTCAGGCGCGGCTCCCACTCGGCAGCCAGCTCCGGGTCGGTGCGCAGGGTGGGGACGGCGGCGTAGGACATCGAGACCGGGCACATCACGCCGGCGTTGGCCTGCGTCCACAGGAGCTCGAGCGCGGCGCGGGCGACGTGCGCGCCGGGGCGCGGCTCGCGCCAGGGAAGCGCATGGATCTCGCGTTCGACCGCGCCGCGCAGCAGCCAGTGCCAGCTCGGGTCGAGCTCGACGCGGTCGACGCGATGGCCGTAGCGGTCGTGCGTCACCAGCCGGGGGGTGTTGCGCTCCGCGCGCCGGCCGTGCTCCTGGGCCTCGGCCGAGCCGGCCACCGCACCGCAGTCGCGCACGCGGTCAACCGCCCAGCCCGCGCCCTCGCGCTCCAGTCCCTCGCCCAGGGCCAGGTCGGCCTCGAAGACGTTGACGTCCTCGAACGGTGGGGGCTGGTTGAGCACCTCGTGGGTGCGGGCGTCGGTCAGCGGCATGGCGTGAAGGTATCGCCGATGTGCTCGTTCCTCGCCGCTCGCCCGAAGAACGGTTTCGCCTGCCAGGCGAGCGTGCTCGTTCCTCGCCGCTCGCCTTCGGCGACGTTACTCGGGCGGGATCCGCAGGTTCGTGAGCGCGAACGACGTGATCTGCTTGAACGCCGGGCCGGCGACGGCGCCGCCGTAGATGTCGCCCTTGGGCTCGTCGACCATCACGGCGACGAGCAGCCGCGGATGCTCGGCGGGAGCGAAGCCGACGAAGGAGGCGACGTACTTGGTCTTCGAGTAGCCGCCGGTCTCGTCGGGCTTCTCGGCCGTGCCGGTCTTGCCGCCCAGCTCGTAGCCGTCGATCGCCGCGCCCGTCGCGGTGCCGCCGGGGCCGAGCACGCCCTCGAGCATCTGGCGCATGGAGGAGGCGGTCTCCTCGGAGAGGATCCGCTTGCCCTCGGGCACCGGCTGCTCGCGCGCACCGATGGCCTCCACGATGTGGGGCGGGCGCAGGATCCCGCCGTTCGCGATCGCCGCGTAGGCGGCGCCCATCTGCACCGGGGTGACCGCGAGGCCCTGGCCCATCGCCATGTTGCCGGCGGTGGATCCGGAGTAGTCGTCGTAGTCCAGCACGATGCCCGACTCCTCGCCGGGCAGGTCGATGCCGGTCTTCGTGCCGAAGCCGAAGCGCCGCACCCACTGGTCGAAGCGCCGCGCGCCGAGCGTGCGGCCGATCAGCGCCGCGCCGACGTTGGAGGACTCCTTGACGATGCCGGCCACGTCACGGGTCTCCCACCCGCGCGCGTGCGCGTCGGAGATCTCGCGGTCGGCCACCTTGAGCACCGGCGGCAGGCTGAACGGCGTGGTCGGCGTGACCTTGCCGTCCTGGAGCGCGCCGGCGACGGTGAAGGCCTTGAACGTCGAGCCCGGCTCGTAGGTCGCGCCGGTCGCCCGGTTGGTCATGGCGTACTCGGGCGCGTCGTAGAGCTTGTTGGCGTTCACGCGGGGCCAGTTGGCCAGCGCGAGGATGGCGCCGTCGCGCGGGTCCATCACCAGCGCCGTGGCCCCCTTGGGCTGCCACTGCTCGCCCACCTCGGCCAGCACCTCCTCGGTGCGGTCCTGGATCGTCGCGTCGAGCGTGAGGCGGACCCGGTCGCCCGGCACCGTGCGCTGCTCCTCGCGCAGCTCGATCGTGTCGCCCAGCGCGTCGCGGACCAGCCGGCGCTCGCCGTCGCGGCCCCGCAGCCGGCGGTCGAGGTGGTACTCCAGGCCCGAGAGGCCGGTTCCCTCGGTGCCGACGTTGCCGAGCAGCTGGGAGCCCAGCCAGTTGCGCGGGTACCTGCGGCTGAACTCGGGGATGAACTCGAGGCCCTCGAGCTCGAGCTTCTGGGCCCGCAGCGCCCGCGCGCCGGCCACGCGCCGGGCGAGATAGACGAAACCGGTGTCGCGGCGGACGAGCTTGCGCAGGAGCTGGTCCTCCGGCTTGCGGAGCACGTTCGCGAGCTGCGCGGCCACCTTGATCGGGTCCTCGATCAGGTACGGCGTCGCGGCGATCGACTGGGCGGGCTGGGAGACCGCCAGCTCGGTGCCGTCGGTGTCGGTGATGGTCCCGCGGCGGGCCGGCACGACGATGTCGGCCTTCTGCTGCGTCGCGGCGGCATCCTTGAGGCTCGAGGCGCGCACGACGCCGAGCCAGCCGGCGCGGGCGCCGGCCAGGATCAACATGCCGAGGAAGAGGGCGAAGAGCAGTCCGATGCGCCGCTCGAGCAGGTCCACGATCAGCCCTGGCCGGCGACTGCTCCGCCGGTGGCCGGCGTCTGGGACGTCGTCGTCGGCAGCGGGTCGGCGGCGGGAAGCGGCGTGCTGACGGGCGCCGGCGTGACGGCCGGCGGCTCCGTCGCCGTGATCGTCGTCGTAGCCGGCGGGGGCGTGGTCGCCGCCGCCGGCACGGGGACGAGCGAGCCCGGGACGATCCCGTCGTTGGCCAGCAGCGCGACCGCGTCCTCGCTGGGCGGCCGCATCCTGCGCACGGCGCGGGCGGGATCCTGGGAGCCGGAGCCGAGGTAGCCGACGTCGCCGGCGGCCGGCATCAGCATCCCGAGCTGGAGCGCGCCGGACTGCACCCGGTCGGTCGCGGATAGGCGTGCGATCGCGGCCTCGAGGTCGGCGTTCTGGCGCTCGAGCGTCGTGCTCGTCTCGACCGCGCGCGAGATGCCGGAGTTGAGCTTGAGCAGCGAGACCTGCATCGCCACGATCCCGCCCAGCAGCGCGCCGAGCGCCCAGATCCACAGGCGGCTGCGCAGCAGGCGGTCGATGACGCGGTGCTCGGGGAGCGCTCGGACCCGTCCGAACACCGAGGTGGTGCCGCGCCGCGGCAGCGCGGCGGCACCCGCGGGCGCGGCGACGGCGCGGCGCGCGACGGGTCCGGAGATCCGCCGCGGCCCGCGCGGGGAAGCCGGCGAGGCGACGGCCCCTGGCCGGGCCGCGGAGCGCGGCGACGCGGGGGTCCGGCTACGCGAGCGTGCCGGCGCGGGCGTCATGCGCGCACCTCCTCGCCGGTCAGCTTGCGGGCCGCCCGGAGCCGGGCGGACTTCGAGCGCGGGTTCTCGGCGACCTCGCCCGGCGTCGCCGCGACCGAGCGGCGGAACACCAGCTCGGCCTGCGGCGTGTGGCCACAACCGCACACGGGCAGGTCGGGCGGGCAGATGCAGCCGCGCGTGCGGGCGGCCAGGAAGCGCTTGACGCGCCGATCCTCGAGCGAGTGGAACGCGATCGCGGCGAGCCGTCCGCCGACGCCCAGGAGGTCCCACGCGAGCGGGAGCGCCTCGTCGAGCTGGGTGAGCTCGTCGTTGACGGCGATGCGGATCGCCTGGAACGTGCGCTTGGCCGGATGGCCGCCGGCGAACCGGGCCGGCGCGGGGATCGCCGCCGTGATCGCGTCGACGAGCTCGAACGTCGTGCTCAGCTCGCTGCGGGCCCGGCGCCGGGCGATCTCCTTGGAGATCCGGTCGGCGTAGCGCTCCTCGCCGTAGTCGCGCAGCAGCCGGCCGAGGCGGCGCGGCTCCCACGTGTTGACGATCTCCGCCGCCGTGACCTCCTGCGACGGGTCCATGCGCATGTCCAGCGGGGCGTCGTAGGCGTAGGAGAACCCGCGCTCGCGCGTGTCCACCTGCATCGAGGACATGCCGAGGTCGAGATAGGTCATGTCGGCGCGCAGCCCTTCCGCGCGCAGTGTCTCCAGGCCGGTGGCGAAGTCCGCGCGCACGAAGCGCGTGCGGCAGGGGACTTCGGCCGCGAGCTCGGCGAACGCCTGCTCGGCGAGCGGGTCGCGGTCGACGCCGATCAGCATCCCGGCGGGGCCGAGCCGCCCCGCGACCAGCCGCGCGTGGCCGGCCGCGCCGAGCGTGCAGTCGACCGCCACCTGGCCCGGCTGCGGATCGAGCGCCTCGATCAGCTCGCCGGCGAGGACCGGGACGTGGGACTTGGGCATGTCAAGCAGGATGGCCAAGTGATGCGGTGAGGTCAGGCGCGCGTTGCGTCAGGTCGGCGTCGTAGGTCTCCCAGGTGGTGCGGTCCCACAGCTCGAGGCACTCCCCGGCGCCAGCGACGACCACATCGCGCGAGCTGATCCCGGCGTGCTCCATGAAGCGCGCCGGCAGCATGATCCGGCCCGCGCCGTCGAGCTCCACCTCCATCGCGTTGGCGTAGAAGAAGCGCGCGAGCTCGCGCGCCTGCGCCGACAGCGGGTTCATCCCGCCCAGCGCGGAGGAGGTCATGCGCGTATAGGTGTCCTCGGGATACACGCTCAGGCAGCGGTCCGCGCCCTTGACGAGAAAGACCTTGCCCGCGAGCGTCGAACGGAACTTCGACGGCACCGTGAGCCGGTTCTTCGCGTCGAGGGTGTGTTCGAAGGTTCCGTGGAATGCCAAGGCTCATGGGCCAATCGCGTCCGGTCGGGCGGGAGTTGAGTCGAACCGAGGGGGCGGGGTGGGAGGAGCCCCGCCACTTCGGTCCGGCTGTGCACCGGGGTTTTTACCCCACTTCCTCCCACCTTGCAACACATTTGTCGTCATTCGCCCCACATTCCTTGAGCGCTGGACGGATGTCCGACCGGAAGCCGTCGATTTCCAGGCGCTTCGCGAGTGGGCCGAGATCGCGCCCGGGCGCCGGGCGGGCGCACGATCCGGTGCAGCAGGGCGTGATGAACGGCGGCTTGCGTAGGTCCGGCGGTGCTTCTACGCTTGACGCAGCCTTCCGCCGGACGATGTGGGAGGAGCCGCGACAGGGACTTCGAAGGGACTCGACTCATGCTCCGCGCATCTGCGCTGACGCTCACCTGTGCCGTTCTGGCGCTCACCGCCGTCGCGTGCGGCCAGTCCGGCTCGGGTGGCGACGCCGACCCGGCCAAGCTGGTCCCAGCGGGCGCGGCGTTCTACCTCCAGGCGGCCGTCCAGCCGCAGGGCGAGCGGCGCGAGGACACCCTCGCCGCCGCCGGCAAGATCCTGCGAACCGACGATCCCGCGGCCAAGCTGCGCGAGCTGATCGACGCCGGGCTGGTCGAGGAAGGCGACGGGCTGACGTGGGAGCGCGACTTCGCGTCGTGGCTGGGCGAGGACGCCGGCGTCTGGGCCACGAACCTGCAAGCCGACGAGCCCAGTTACGCCATCATCGTCGCAAGCACGGACGCCGAGGCGGCCAGGACCGCGCTCACGCGATTCGAGAAGACCGACGACGTCGCGTCGACCAAGCGCTCCTACGACGGCCTCGACTACCAGGTCGACGAGAAGGGCGTGGCGGACGGCATGATCGACGACTTCGTCGTGATCGGCACCGAGGACGCGTTCAAGCGGACAGCCGACATGCGCGAGGGCGGCGAGAGCCTGGCCGACGCCGACCGCTACAAGGACGCCGTCGGTGACCTCGACGAGAACCGCCTCGGCCACTTCTTCTTCGACGTCGCGCCGATCGTGGACGCCGCGCTCGAGCAGGATCCCGCGGCGGCGCAGCAGTTCGAGCAGTTCAAGTCCTTCCTGCCGCTCGACAAGCTCGGGCCGATCACCGGCTCCTTCCAGGCCAACGGCGACGGCATGACGCTCGACACCGTGCTCACCGGACTGCCGGACGGGCCGCTGCGCGACGTGATCGGGCTCTCGGGCGGCGAGACCGAGCTGTTCGCCGACCTCCCCAGCGCCTGGGGGGCGTTCGCCACGCCGAAGGTCGGAGAGTCGGCGCAGAAGCTGTTCTCCTCCTTTGCCGGAGCGATCGGCGGGGCAGCCATCGCGGGCCAGGTCAAGCAGGCGACCGGGCTGGATCTGCAGCAGGACATCTTCTCCTGGGTCGGCGACGTCGGCGTGTTCGTGCGCGGTGCCGGCCAGGCCGACGTGGACGGCGCGCTCGTGATCGACGCCACCGACGACGCGAAGGCGGCGACCGCCTTCGGCAAGCTCGTCGGCCTGATTTCCAAGCAGGCCGGGACCACCGCGGCGCCGCTGCAGCTGCAGGGCGCCGAGTCGGCTGTGGCGATCGCCGCGCCGGGCGGCGACAAGCCGGTGATCCTCGCGCGTGGCGAGGGCCGCGTGGTCGCCGCGTACGGACCGCAGGCGGCGACCGATGCGCTCGGCTCCGGCGCGCGGCTCGGCGACTCCGACGCCTTCGGCGCCGCCGAGGCGATCCTCGGCGACGACATGAAGCCGTCGTTCCTGCTGTCGCTGCCCGACGTGCTCAAGCTCGCCGACGCGATGGGCGCGACCGATGCCGAGTTCGACAAGGCGCGGCCGTACCTGGAGGCGCTCGGCGTGGTCACGTCAGGTGGCAAGGTCGACGGCGACCGCGTGCAGTCGCGGGTCGCGGTCACGCTGAAGTAGCCGGCGCGACTCTCGCGGCTTCGTTGCGACGCGTCCGGCGCGCAGCGGATGCCGGCGCGAGGCGCGCCCGCCCGCGGCGCGTGCCGCGCGAAACGCGTCCGGCGCGCGTCACACCGACGCTCCGGTGAGGGCGGGTACCAGTGCGGCGGCCACGAGCGCGAGCACGGACGGGACGAGCAGCAGTGCGACGACGAGCTGGATCTTCGGCGCGGCGCGCGCAG
>JBPCNM010000235.1:0-3798 GCA_051001255.1 Solirubrobacteraceae bacterium | reverse complement strand
GTCCGGCACTGGACGGTGCGCGCCGCCGGGGCGGCGGCGGGCTCGCGGGCCGATCGCCTGCCGGCCGGCGTGCGGCGCTGGTGCTCGCTCGAGCGGCGGGCGTAGGCAGCTGTCGAATCGAGCAGCTCAGCTCAGAGCTCGAGCGGCTCGACCGTGAGATCGCCGCCGGCGTCACCGGTGTTGATCGTGTCACGCGGCTCGATCAGCAGCACATGGGCCTCCTCGTCGGCCTTCGGGCAATGCTCTACCCCACGAGGGACCACGAACAGCTCTCCCTCCTCGAGCTCGACGTCGCGATCGCGAAGCTGAATCGTCATGCGCCCACGCAGGACGAGGAAGAAGTCGTCCGTCTCGTCATGCTTGTGCCACGTGAACTCGCCCTGCACCTTCACCACGATCAGCTTGTAGTCGTTGAGGTAGCCGACGATGCCGGGCCTGAAGGACTTGTCCAGCAGGTCGAGCTTCTTCGCCAGGTTGATCTTGTCGTCCATCCGGCGCAGCTTCGCATAGCCGTCCAGACGCCTGCTGCCCCGGCCTCACGCCCGCGTCGAGCAGCCGGACGATCCGCTGGGCGCGCTGCTGCTCCGAGGCAGAAGGAGCGGCGTCGGCGCTTCGGCGTGCGGCGCCTGCTTCCGGGCCAGAGCGGCAGTGTCGCAAGCGCTCGGTCAGCTACGGTCGCCCGCCCGGCGCCGGTCGCTCGGCAGCAAACTGCACGTAGGCGAGTCGCCGGCGGAGGGAGACCCTGGTCAGCTTCGTCACGTCACTCCCGAGCACCCCACCCTCCGCGGCGCCCGGCCGCATGAACGGTTTCAGCGCTTTCGGCACACGATGTCACCGTCGGTTCTGCGCTGCCGCGGCGACGGCAGGCTCCCGCGCCGATCGCCTTCCGCCCGATCGAGGGACACGAGCTGCTCACGCGTGACGGCGGCCGCTATCGGACCTACTTCCCGCGACTCGGGATCGTCGCGCCTTGACCTACGTGCGCGTCAGAGTTGCTCGGCGATCCGCGGCGCACGGCGGCTGAACACGCCGAAGCCGAGCGCGATCACGGCCGCCGCGATCGCGATCGGGGCGAGCAGGAGCACGTCGCTCCCCAGCACCTCGGCGGCGCTCGGGTGGCTCGGCGCGATCAGCGCGTGGCGCGCCTGCTGGAGGACCGCCGCGAACGGGTTGAGCAGCATCAGCTTCGCGGCCAGCTCGCTGCGCTCGATCACCGCGTCGATCGGATAGAAGATCGGCGAGCCGTAGAACAGCATCTGGAGCGCGACCTCCCAGATCGGCTTGAGGTCGCGGTAGCGCACGAAGAGCGCCGACAGGAGCATGCCCGCGCCGGCCGCGAAGAGGGCGAGGGCCGCGACGAGGAACGGCAACTCGAGCCAGCTCAGGCGGACGCGGCCGCCGGCGATCAGCAGGAACACGATCACCGCGCCGAGGTTCAGCACCACGTTGAACAGCGCGGTCAGCACGGTCGCGAGCGGGACCGCCAGGCGCGGGAACTCCACCTTGCGGATCAGTGCCTCGCGGTCGACGAGCGAGGTGACCGCTCCGCCGGTGGCCTCGGAGAAGAACGTGAAGCAGACGATCCCGAGCAGCAGCGCGACGGGGTAGAGCTCGACATCGCCGCCGAGCCGCACGATCTGCGTGAACACGACGTAGAGCACGCCGAACAGCGCCAGCGGCCGCACGAGCTGCCACAGATACCCCAGCGCCGAGCCGAAGAAGCGCAGCTTGAAGTCAGAGACGGCGAGCGTGCGGGTCAGGTTCCACAGCCGCCGCGGGTCGTCCCCGAGCGCGGTGGGGCCCTTGATCGGGGGTCCCAGCCGCGCGGGCGCGGTCAGGACGGCACCTCTTCGGGCGCCGGCGACCCGGCGACCCGGTCCACCTGGACCGCGTAGGGCAGGTCGACGACCGCGTCGGTGCGCGACTGCCCCAGCACCAGCACGTCGACGAGCCGCTCGCGGCGGTCGATCCACGCGATCCCGCCGCCCTGGCGCGCCACCGCGGGCGTCGCGTGGTAGCGCCCGGGCACGAGCAGGTTCTCGTAGGTGACGCGGTAGGTGACCTCCTGACCGGGCGCGAACCGCCCGGGCGTTGGGTTCGACCAGAGCGTGGAGGCGGCGAGGATCGTCTCGCGCCGCTCGTTCTGGAGCACCACGCCGAACAGCGGGTCCTCGACCGGCGCGACGAAGCGCACCCGCGCGGCGAACGTGGAGCGTCCGCCGGTCGGGAGCACCGTGACCCGCTCGCCGGCCGCGGTCTCGAACCACGCCTCGACGATCTCGGCGTCGCCGTCGCCCATCCGCTCGGTCGGGCCCGGCTCGCGCTGGTGGGCGGCGTCGTCGCGGGCCGTCTCGGAGAAGTTGAGCTCGAGGTAGCGGTTGCCGATCGTGTCGGGCTCGTCGAGCGCCACCACGCGGCCGCGCTCGAGCAGCATCGCGCGGTCGCAGAAGCGGTGCACGGCGCCCATGTCGTGGGTCACCAGCAGGATCGTCTTGCCGGCCTCGCGGATCCGGACGAACTCGTCGAAGCACTTCTGCTGGAAGGCGGCGTCGCCGACCGCCAGCACCTCGTCGATCAGCAGGATGTCGGCGTCCACCTGGATCATCACCGCGAACGCGAGCCGGACGAGCATGCCCGACGAGTAGTTCTTGAGCTTGAGGTCGACGAACTCGCCCAGCTCGGCGAACTCGACCACCGCGTCGAAGCGCCGGCGCGCCGCGCGCGGGCTCAGCCCGAGCATCGTCGCGTTGATGATCACGTTGTCGCGTGCCGGCAGGTCCATGCTGAAGCCGACGCCGAGCTCGATGAACGCCGAGAGCCTGCCGTCCAGGTGGATCCGCCCGTGGTCGGTCGCGTAGATCCCCGCGAGGCACTTGAGCAGCGTCGACTTGCCCGAGCCGTTGCGGCCGACGATGCCGAAGAACTCGCCCGGCGCGACGTGCAGGGAGACGTCGCGCAGGGCGTGCAGCGTGTCGATCCGCGTGCGGCGCAGCGGGTGCAGCGCCCGCTCCTTGAGCGTGTGCACGCGCTCGTGCGGGAGCTCGAACGTCTTCGACACCCCGTCGACCACCACGGCTGGAGTGCGCGCGCTCATGCCTTCAGGGTACGGGCGGTGCCGAAGGCGGAGAGGTCGTCGAGCAGGTCGCGCACGATCCGCGGCCAGACCCGCGAGGCCCGGTGCTCCTCCGCCTTCAGGCGGCCGCGGACGCGGACGCGGTCGTAGGCATCGGGGCGCAGCCCGAGCTGGAAGAGCAGGGTCGTCAGCGCGTCGCGCGAGTCGATCTCGATGAAGTCGATCCCCGGCTCGAGCCCGCAGCGGGGCGTGAGCGGCTCGGCCAGCAGCAGCTGGCCCGCGGCGAGGTGCGCCAGCGCCTGGGCCGGGAAGCCCACACCGGACTCCGCGTTGAGCGCGATGCCGACGTCGGCCGCGGCGAGCACCGCCGCGAAGCGCCGCCCGGCGAGCCCGTGGGCGTAGTGGACGACGTCGTAGGCGTGCTTCGCCGGCGTGAGCACGTGCTCGCGGCGCTCGGTCGAGCGGCCCACGAACAGCGCGCGCGGAGGGCGCCGCGACGGCCGCACCGGCGCGAAGAGCCCGTCGTCGATCGGCAGCGGCCGCGAGCGCCACGCGCCGCCGTCCCCCGCCCCGGGCGTGCGGAGGATGCGGTCGAACGCCGCGCGGTCCGGCAGCCGCGCGCCTGGGCCGATCACCGCGAGCGTCGCCGCCCGCACGTCGTCGAGCGCGCCCGGAGGCAGCGTGTCGGGTGCGAGCGCTACCACGACGTGCGGCGCCGCGTCCGC
>JBPCNM010000234.1:0-6632 GCA_051001255.1 Solirubrobacteraceae bacterium | reverse complement strand
GTCCAGTGCTGCTCGTAGAGCTCCTCAGCCTCACCTCCGTGCTGACGCTGGAAGACGAGGTTCTTCACCAGGTCGATCGCGTTCAGCGGCGCGCCACGATCATTGAGCGTCTCGAAGATCACCTGGGCGTTGTCGCGCTCCTCCAGGTCGATCCACACGATGCGCAACTGCGATCGCACGATCGCCTCGAACGCCTGGAAGTGAAGGTCGCGCTCATCATCCGGAATGGAGTTGGCCCAATCGCGGACCGCTCCTTCGAAGAACCGAAAGCCCTCCACGACGCGATGCCGTTCCATGGCAGTGTCGACCTCCGCCGCGCCCATCACGGCTCGAAACGCGTCCCGGTCGTGCTTCGTCGGCCAGACCTTGAAGATGGAGTCAGGCTCCCCCTTGGTCAGATACGGTCGGTTGCGAATCAGATCTCCGAGAACCTCCGCCTGCTCGCCACCGCCGAGATCTTTCAACGCTCTCGCCGCAGCCCCGATCATCAGTTGGATCGTTGTGAGGCGCTGCTGTCCATCGATGATCTCGCGAAGCTCGAGCTGCCCAGCGCCGAATGGGACGAGCTTCACCACGATCGCACCCAGGAAATGGACCGGAACGTCGTCGCTGGGAGGTGACCCGCCCCGAGCCTTGGCGGCCTCCACGTACGCCGTCACCACCTCAAGCACGTCATCCCAGAGCGGCGCCCACTGCCGCTCCCTCTCCCAGGCGTAACGGCGCTGGAAGACCGGGACGACGTAGCGGACATCGCGACGAAAGATCGCGTCGAACGACTGCGCGCGAGCGTCCATCAGGGGAGGAGGGCGTCGAGGCTCTCGACGATCGACTTCGCGTTGGCGAGATGGGCGGCGGTCTCCTGAATCTCGATGTGAGCGCGCCCATTGCCGAGCCGATCGGCAGCATGCGCGATGCGGTTTCGTCGCGCGGTCAGATCCTCGAGCTGGCGGTTGGACGTGCCTTTCGAAACCCTGCGGTGGCCATCGAGCTTGCTCATCAGTTCGCCATGTCCGACGACGGAGAACACCTGGCCGATCTGCGACGGGCTCGAGCTTGACTGACTGACCAGGTAGTCGCGGACGAGCTGCCGGTGCCCCCAGCCACGCCGTTCGTACTGGCGTTCGATCGCGATGATCTGCCCAAGGTTAACGCTCATCTGCATGAGACGCTTGGGCAGTTCATCGGAGCGCAGCGCTTGTCCGATGTAGCAGCAGGACTTCTCGGCGACATACGACTCCACGGCGGCGGCGGTAGCCACCACGGCTTGTCGCAGCAGGGGCCGAAGCTCAGACTCTGTGAACAGCTCACGCCGGCCCTTCGCCTGCGGCTTGATCACGATGAACAGCTCGTCTGACTCGACGCAGTCGAGTTCGTCGCGCTTCTTGCGCGCGAGACCCATACTGGCGCCGAAGGATTCGCGCAGCTCTGTGCGCATTCGGTTCTTGCGCGTATTCGCCAGAACGCGCGCCAGGTGGACGAGGCGCTCCGCGTCGCGCACGTTGTCCTCAAAGACGTCGAGCGGAGTCTGGCGCGCCATCCCCGAAGTGTCGCAAGCCGCGCCTCACCGTGTCGCGTCCGAGGTGGCACGCGACCTACGTTCCGACGAGAGATTGGACCCCGATTTGGACCCCGTCGTCCTATCGGCGCCAACGCCGAGAGCATGAAATGGCTCTACGGCACGCCTTGTGGCAATCGGGGAGACAGGATTTGAACCTGCGGCCGCCCGGCCCCCAGCCGGGTGCGCTACCAGACTGCGCCACTCCCCGTGGCTGTCTCGCAAGCGGGCGACGGGAATCGAACCCGCCCTAGGAGCTTGGAAGGCTTCTGTGCAACCACAACACTTCGCCCGCAGCGGACGACGTGATCATAGCTCGGCGCGCTCCGCGCCGGCCCTACTCCGGATCGCCGGACCGGAGCACGGCCTGGGCCGCGGCCACGCGCGCGATCGGCACGCGGTAGGGCGAGCAGCTGACGTAGTCCAGGCCGGCCATGTGGAAGAACGCGATCGACTCGGGGTCGCCGCCGTGCTCACCGCAGATGCCGAGCTTGAGCTCCGGCTTGGCCTCGCGGCCGACCCAGGCGGCGAGCCGCACCAGCCAGCCGACGCCGGGCTTGTCGATCGTCTCGAACGGCGAGCGGTCCAGGATGCGCTGCTCGAGGTAGTCGGTGAGGAAGCCGGACTCGACGTCGTCGCGCGAGAGGCCGAGCGCGGTCTGGGTGAGGTCGTTGGTGCCGAACGAGAAGAAGTCGGCCTCGGCGGCGATGCGATCGGCGATGAAGCAAGCCCGCGGCAGCTCGATCATCGTGCCGATCAGCGGCCGCAGGTCCTCGGCGTCCATGTCGGCGATCACGTGCTCGACGCGGGCGCGCAGGATCGCGACCTCCTGCTCGTAGGCGACGAGCGGCAGCATGATCTCCACCTGGGGCGTCGTGCCGATCCGCTCGCGCACGACCCGGGCGGCGGCCACGATCGCCGCGACCTGGACGTCGTAGATCTCCGGCGCGATGATGCCCAGCCGCGCGCCGCGCGTGCCGAGCATCGGGTTGGTCTCTTCGAGCTGGCGCACGCGATCGAGCGTGCGCTCCAGCCGGCGCACGTCGCGCGGGCGCTCGTGGCGCGCGCGCTCGAGCTCGACGGCGAGGTCCTCCGCGTTGGGGAGGAACTCGTGCAGCGGCGGGTCGAGCAGCCGGATCGTCACCGGCAGGCCGGTCATCTCCTCGAAGAGGCCCTCGAAGTCCTCCTGCTGGAGCGGCAGCAGCTCGGCGAGGGCGGCGCGGCGGTCCTCGCCCGACTCGGCCATGATCATCGCCTGCATCTTCGGCTGGCGATCGGCCGCCATGAACATGTGCTCGGTCCGGCACAGCCCGATCCCCTCGGCGCCGAACTCGCGCGCGCGCCGGGCGTCCTCGGGCGTGTCGGCGTTCGCGCGCACGCCGAGCCGGCGCACGTCGTCGGCCCAGCCCAGCACGGTGTCGAAGTTCGGGTCGACCTCGGCCTCCGAGAGCGGCACGTCGTCGGCGGTCACCCGGCCCGTCGAACCGTCGATCGCGATCATGTCGCCCTCGCGCAGTTCGGTGTCGCCCACCCGCAGCGTCCCGGCCTCGAGGTCGATGCGCAACGCCTTCGCGCCGGCCACGCACGGCTTGCCCATGCCGCGCGCCACGAGCGCGGCGTGGGAGGCCTTGCCGCCCTCGGCGGTGAGGATGCCCTGCGCGGCGAAGAAGCCGTGCACGTCGTCGGCCTCGGTGAACGGCCGCACGAGGATCACCTTGCGGCCGCGCTGGGCCCAGTCGACCGCGTCGTCGGGCGTGAACACGATCTGTCCCTTGGCCGCGCCGGGCGACGCCGCGACGCCGGTGGCGAGCACCTCGAACTCGGCGTCGCCGTCGAACGTGGGATGCAGCAGCGCGTCCAGGCTCGTGGCGTCGATCGTGTCCAGCGCCTCCTCGCGCGTCAGCAGCTCCTCGGAGACCGCATCGACCGCGAAGCGCACGGCCGCCTGTGCCGGCCGCTTCGCGTTGCGCGTCTGGAGCATGTAGAGCGCACCCTCCTCGACGGTGAACTCCGTGTCCTGCATGTCGGAGTAATGTGCCTCGAGCGTCCTGAGGATCTCCATCAGCTCGGCGTGCGCCTCGGGCATCGTGCCCGCCATCTCGGCGAGATCGGAGGGGTTGCGCACGCCGGAGACGACGTCCTCGCCCTGCGCGTTGACGAGGAAGTCGCCCGACGGCTCCGGCGCGCCGGTCACCTCGTCGCGCGAGAACGCCACGCCGGAGCACGACGTGTCGCCCTTGTTGCCGAACACCATCCGCTGGACGTTGCACGCGGTGCCCCACTCACCGGGGATGTGGTTGATGCGCCGGTAGGTCGCGGCGCGCTTGCCCAGCCAGGAGTCGAACACCGCGCGGATCGCCAGGCGCAGCTGCTCCTGCGGATCCTGCGGGAACTCCTCGCCCGTCTCGTCGGTGTAGGTCGCCTTGAAGTCGGCGACGAGCGCGCGCAGGTCGTCCTCGGAGAGCTCGACGTCGAGCTGCACGCCGGCGGACTCCTTGCGTGCGGCGATCGCCTGCTCGAGCTTCTCACCCGGGATGCCGCGGCAGACGTTGGCGAACATCTGGACGAACCGGCGGTAGGCGTCCCAGGCGAAGCGGGCGTTGCCCGTGCGCTCCGCGAGACCCTCGACCGAGCGGTCGTTGAGCCCGAGGTTGAGCACCGTGTCCATCATCCCCGGCATCGACTCGCGCGCACCCGAGCGCACGGAGACCAGCAGCGGGTCCTCGGCATCGCCCAGGCGCTTGCCCGCCTGCCGCTCGAGCTCGGCCAGCGCGGCGGCGACCTCGTCCGCGAGCCCGTCGGGCTCCCGGCGGTCGTCGCGCATGTACGCCACGCACGCCTCCGTGGTGATGGTGAAGCCGCCGGGCACCCGCTCGGGCCCCAGCACGCGGGTCATCTCAGCTACGTTCGCGCCCTTGCCGCCCAGCAGGTCGCGCATCGCGCGGCCGCCCTCGGCGAACGGCACGATCCAGCGCGCCCCGGTCCCGGTCGTCTGCGTCATCGGCGTCACATTGAACCGGAACCGCGGCGCGGCGCGCTGCTTCGGCTTCCCGAGCGCGATCGCAGTGTTGTGATCCGGCCGCCGTCGGCCGGCGCAGTAGCCGGCATACGACGCACCCGCCTCATGCTCGCGCTCGCGGCCGCTTGCGCTGCGCTCTCGGCGTGCGCCGGCGGGGACGTCGCGGCGCCGGATCCGGTGCCGAGCGCGCCGGCGGCGCCCGCGGCCGCGGCGGTGTCGATCGAGGGCTACGCGTACCGCCCGGCAACGATCACCGTGCGCCGCGGCGATCGGGTCGTCTGGACCGACCGCGGACGGGCCAGCCACACGGTGTCGTTCCAGCGTGGCCCCGGCGACCTCGGCGACGTCGACCCGGGCGAGCGGCTGAGCGCCCGCTTCCCGGATCCCGGCCGCTTCCGCTTCGCGTGTGCGTACCACCCGGGCATGCGCGGCCGGGTGATCGTCAGGTAGCGCATAGGAAGCCTGCGCTCAGGCGAGCGCCGCTTCCAGCGCGGCGCCGGCGACCGGCTCGCCGAGCTGCAGGACCAGCCACACGCGCTCGCGCCGGCGCAGGACGCCCGGGTCCGCGAGCGGGTCGCCGTCGACCACGAGCAGGTCCGCGAGCTTGCCGGCCCTGACGGTGCCCACGTGGTCGGCCAGGCCGAGCGCGTGGGCGCCGGTCGCGGTGGCGGCGACGAGCGCCTCCGCCGCGGGCAGGCCGTGGTGGACGAGCCGCTCGAGCTCCAGCGCGCCGTCGTAGAACGGGGTCCAGTCGAACCCGAGCGCGATCGCGACGCCGGCGGCGCGGGCGGCGCGCAGGGTGTGGTCCGCCTGCTCGAGGTTGTAGCGGGCGAGCTCCACCAGCAGCGGGCTCCACGTCGGCGCCGCCTGCCCGCCGCCCGCGTCGATCCCCGCGACGCCGTAGAAGCACGACAGCGTCGGAACGAGCACCTGGCCGCGCTCGGCCATGCGCTCGAGCAGGTCCGGCCGCTGGTTGAGGTACATGCCGTGCTCGATCGTGTCGATGCCCTCCTCGACGGCGATCTCGGTGCCGGCGAGCCCTTCCGCGTGAGCCGCGACGCGGTAGCCCATCCGATGGGACTCCTCCACGAGCGTGGCGATCTCGGCACGCGTCAGCTGCGCGGGGTCGGGGTCCTCCAGCTCGACCGAGCGGGCCCCGGTGGTCATGACCTTGATGAAGTCCGCGCCCCGCTTGAGCTGCTCGCGGACGGCCTGGCGCACGGCGTCGGGGCCGTCGGCCTCGCGGTACATCCCCTCGAAGAAGCGCCCGCCGGGTGCCGTGGCCGACACGATCCGCCCGCACGTCAGCAGGCGCGGGCCGCGGAACGCGCCGAGGCGCATCGCCTGGCGCACCTCGACGACGACGTCGTTCCAGGAGCCGACGTCGCGGATCGTGGTGATGCCGCGCCGCAGCGCCTCGCGCAGGTAGGCGGCGACGAGGTGGGCCTCGGTGCCGGGGAGGAGCGGCTCGGCGCCCTCCGCGGGCTTCGGCGGCTTGGCGTACACGTGCGCGTGGGCGTCGACCAGCCCCGGCATCAGGGTGCGCCCGCCGAGGTCGATCGCGGTGGCGCCCTCGGGCACGGCCTCGCCGGCCGCACCGACCCGCTCGATCCGGCCGTCGCGCACGAGTACGCAGGCGCCCTCGCGGGGCGCGGCGCCCGTGCCGTCGATCAGGCGCGCGCTCGTGAGCCACAGCGTGCGTGCGCCGGCGTCGGGCGCGGCGAGCAGGGCGGGGAGCCGGGGCGGCACCGCGCCATTGAACCAGAGGTGCCCGGGCCGACTAGTAGACCCGTCCGCAAGTTCTGAGCATTCCGGCGGGCCCGGCTCGCGTCTGCCGGCACCCGGCATCCGGTCACGTGCCACCAGCATGCTCGCGGAAACCGTGCACCGGCAGACACGACCCGGACTGCGCCGGGTTATGCCCAGAACTACCGGACGGGCCCACTAGGCTTGCGCGCCGTGAGCACCGCGACCCGGCTCGAAGACGCCATCGCCGAGCTGGCGCAGTTCAACGACGACCCGACGGCGGGCGGGATCACGCGCGAGGTGTACACGCCG
>JBPCNM010000233.1:0-3103 GCA_051001255.1 Solirubrobacteraceae bacterium | reverse complement strand
CCGCTGTTACTTGTCGCCGCGGTGCTCGTCGGTGCGGTGCTGGTTGCCATGCTGGTCAGGCTCTGAACGGTGCCGGGAGCCTCTCGTGACTGAGTCGCGTGTATCCGTTCCTGCTCGCTTCCGCGCTCGTGCAGCGAGGCGCGCGTCCGGCGCCGGCCCAGGATGGCCGATCCGTTCAAGCGCTTCGCTCCCCGCGCCCGTACCGTCGCGGCATGCTCCCTCACACCGCGACCGGCATGCCGCTCGTCGACGCCCACGAGGACTTCACGCGGGCGCGGCGCGCACAGGTCGCCGCGCGCGTCGCCCGGTGGCTCGGCGGTGGACGCCGGCCGAGCGCGCCACGGGCGCTCGGCGACGCCCCCGAGCTTCCGCGGCGGTCGGCCCGCCTCGAGGTCATTCCGCTGCGCGCCGTCGTCGGCACGATGGAGCCCACCGTCACCTTCGACGCTCGCTTCCGGCCCGCGACCGGGCTCGTGCGCGAGCGCTGGGAGCGGATCGCGCTCGCCCATCGCAGGGGGATCTCGCTGGCGCCGATCACCGTGCTGCAGCGCCCGGACGGCTACTACGTCGTCGACGGCCGCCATCGCGTGTCGGTCGCCCTCGCGCTCGGGCATGGCGACATCGAGGCGTGGGTCACGCAGTCGGGGTCGCTCCGGGCCGCGGTGCGACGAGCGTGCCGCGGCCTGATCTGATGGCGGTCCGAACGCTGGATCCCGCCGCCCGTGCGGCGCTGCAGCGCCGCACGCTGCGCGTGCTCGTCGGGGCGCAGATCCTCGGCGCGCTCGGCACGTCGGGCGCCGTCGCGGGCGCGCTGCTGGCGCTCGACATCACCGGGAGCGAGTCGCTGGCCAGCCTGCCGCTGGCCATGCTCGTCGTCGGGTCGTCCGCGACCGTGGTGCCGATCTCCGTGCTCTCCCGCCGCGCCGGGCGGCGCGCAGGGCTGACGGTCGCGCTCGGCGCCGCTGGGCTCGGCGCCGCCGGCATGGTCTTAGCCGGCGTGCTCGAGAGCTTCGCGCTGCTGCTCGCCGCCAGCGTCGTCTTCGGCGCCGGCAACACCGCCGTCATGCTCGCCCGCTACGCCGCCGCGGACCTCAGCACGCCCGCGGAGCGCGGCCGCGCGATCGGCCGCGTCGTCTTCGCCACCACGTTCGGCGGCGTCGCCGGGCCGAATCTGCTCGCGCCGGCCGGCAGCGCGGCGACCGCGCTCGGCCTGCCCGAGCTGACCGGGCTGTTCGTGTTCGCCACGTTCGCGTTCGCGCTCGCGGCGCTCGTCCTGCTCGTGGCGCTGCGCCCGGACCCGCTCCTCCTCGCCGCCAGCCTCGAGCCGGCGAGCCCGCCGCGAGAAGCCGACCGGAGCGAGCCGCCGTCGGAGGTCCCGCTGCGCCGGCTCCTTGCGCCGTCCGCCGCCGTGACCGGGCTCGCGACCATCGTGACGGCGAACCTGGTGATGGTCGCGGTGATGGCGATGGCGCCGGTGCACATGCAGGGGCAAGGCCACAGCCTCGAGCTGGTCGGGCTCGTGGTCAGCCTCCACGTCGCCGGCATGTTCGCGCCTTCGCCGCTCACGGGCTGGCTGACCGACCGCCTCGGGCCGCTGCCCGTCGCGGCCGCCGGCGCAGTCCTGCTGACGATCGCGGGCGTCCTCTCGGCGGCGAGCGGACAGGGGGCGTTCGGCTTCGCGCTCGGCCTCGTCCTGCTCGGCGTTGGCTGGAACGCCGGCCTGATCGCGGGCAGCACGCTGCTCACCTCCGCGGTGCCCGTCGCCCAGCGCCCGCGCGTCGAGGGCGCCGGCGAGCTCAGCATGGGCATCGCGGCAGCGAGCGCCACCGCCGTCGTCGGCCTGGTCGTCGGCCTGGCCGGGTACGCGACCCTGGCGGTCGCCGGCGCCGTCGCCGCAGCAGCGCTCGGCCCGTCCATGGTCGAGGTAGCGCGGCGCGGGAGCCCCGGCGAGCCCGTGCCCGCCAACCGACTGCTGACCTAGACGCCCGCCGTGATCTCAGACGCCACGAGATCTTAACCCGCGGCCTGTGGGCGGCGCCTAGCGTGCGGGCCGTCGGAGCTCCGTGTCGGCGCTCCCCCCGACTTCGAAGGGAGATCGCACGTGTCCATGCCGTCGTTGCGTGTCCTCGTCGCCGTGCTCGTGGCCGGCTGCGTCACGGTCGTCGCTGCGCCGGCCGCGGTCGCGGGTGGCAAGGGGGAGCGACCGAGCTGGGAGAAGCGGTTCGATCTCCAGGCGCACCGCGGCGGTCTCGGCCTGGTGACCGAGAGCACGCTGCAGTCGTTCGCGAACGGGCTCGAGGTCGGCGTCAGCACGCTCGAGCTCGACGTCCAGATCACCGAGGACCGGGAGGCGGTCGTGACCCACGACCGGCAGGTCTCGGCGCAGAAGTGCCGCGACACCGGTCCGGCGTTCGAGGGCGACGCCGAGTACCCCTACGTCGGCGAGTACATCCGCAACCTGACGCTCGCGCAGGTCTGGACGCTGGCCTGCGACAAGCCGCTGGCGCAATTCCCCGAGCAGCGGGTCGTCCCGCATGCGCGCATCCCGCTCCTGAGCGAGGTGTTCGCGCTGGTCGACTGCTACCGCGCGAGGAGGGTCTGGTTCAACATCGAGACCAAGGTCGAGGCCGGAGCGCCCGAGCAGACCGCTCCGCGCGAGCAGTTCGTCAAGATCGTCGCCCGCGAGATCCGCGCGGCGGGCGTGCGCGACCGGGTGACGATCCAGAGCTTCGACTGGGGCGCGCTGATGCGGATGCGCGAAGTCGACCCGAGGCTGCCGATCGTCGCGCTGACCAACGGCGACTTCCTGCAGGTCGGCCGGCCCGGAGCCTCACCCTGGCTCGGCGGCATCGACGTCGACGACTTCGGCGGCAGCCTCGTCGCAGCGGCTGACTCGTTCGGAGCCGACGCCATCTCCCCGGTCCACGGCAACCCGCAGAACGGGAAGCTGGGCGACTCGGACTACGTCCCGTACACCACGCCCGAGCTCGTCGCCGAGGCCCACGAGGCCGGCTTGGCCGTGATCCCGTGGACGATCGACGACCCCGCCACGATGGCCTGGCTGATGGACGCGGGCGTGGACGGGATCATCACCGACTACCCG
>JBPCNM010000232.1:0-2993 GCA_051001255.1 Solirubrobacteraceae bacterium | reverse complement strand
GAGCCGTGGGCGGCGCCGCTGGAGGCGGCTCGCGCGGCCGCCGCCGCCCTGGACGCCGCACGGGCGGCGCGCGGGGCGCTCGCCGTGGAGTCGGTGGAGCCGGAGTTCGACTTCTCGCACGAGGGGCACGTGACCGGCCTCGCGCCGAGCGAGCACACCGAGTCGCACACGCTGATCGAGCACCTGATGATCGCGGCCAACGAGGCCGTCGCCGGGCTGCTGGAGTCGCGCAAGCTGCCCGCGCTCTATCGCGTCCACGAGCGCCCCGATCCCGCGCGGGTCGAGCACCTCGCCGCCCAGCTCGCGGCGCTCGACGTGGCGACGCCGCCGCTGCCCGAGGCGATGTCGGCCCAGCAGGCGGGTGCGCTGGTGGGGGAGATCTCGCGCCTCGTCGACGCGCACGTGCGCCGCACCGGGCGCGGGCGCGGGGCGCTGACCTCGCTCGTGCTGCGCTCGCTCAAGCAGGCGCACTACTCGGCGCGCAACGCAGGCCATCACGGCCTGCAGTCGCCGCGCTACTGTCACTTCACCTCGCCGATCCGCCGCTACCCCGACCTGATCTGCCACCGCGCGCTGCTGGCTGCGATCGGGGCCGGAGAGGAGCCGCCCGCGGCCTCGGCGATGGAGGGAGCGGGGGAGTGGTGCTCGCTGCGCGAGCGCGACGCCGCATCGATCGAGCGCAGCGCGGACGACGTCGCGCGCTCGTTCCTGCTCGAGGCCGAGCTGTTCGAGCGCGGCTGGGAGTCCGAGTGGACCGGCGAGGTGATCGGCGTGATCGGCGCGGGCGCGTTCGTCGCGTTCGGCGCCGGCCACGAGGGCCTGCTGCCCGTGCGCCGCCTGCGCGGCGACTGGTGGGAGCTCGACCCGCTGGGGGTGATGCTGACCGGCGCGCAGTCGGGCAAGGCGATCCGGCTCGGCGACCCGGTGACGGTGCAGGTCGAGCGGGTCGACGCGCCGCGCGGGCGGGCCGACCTCTCCCCCGTAGAGTTGTAGATCGGATGCCCGACATCGCGACCAACAAGCAGGCGGCCTACCGCTACCACCTGATGGAGAAGTGGGAGTGCGGCCTCGTGCTGACCGGGACCGAGGTCAAGTCCCTGCGCGGCGGCAAGGCGCAGCTCAAGGACGGCTACGCGCACGTGAGCAACGGCGAGGTCTGGCTGCACAACGTCCACATCCCCCCGTACGGCCCGGCGACGCGCGAGAACCACGAGCCCGAGCGCCCGCGCAAGCTGCTGATGCACCGGCGCGAGATCGAGCGCCTGGTCGGCAAGACGCGCGAGAAGGGCCTCACGCTCGTCCCCTTGCGGCTCTACTTCAAGGGCCCGCGGGCCAAGATCGAGATCGCGCTGGCGCGGGGCAAGGACGTGGGCGACAAGCGCCAGACGATCAAGGAGCGCGAGATGAAGCGCGAGATGGAGCGGGCGATCAGGTACCGCTAGTAGAAGCGGGTGATCAGCGCCCGCCAGGAGCGACGCGTCGTGGCGGCCGTGCTTCCGGCGTCCGATCGCCGAGTTCGGCGAGCGCGATCGTCAGCGCCTCGGCGGCGACCGCGATCGCCTCGGTGTCCGTCTCCTCCGCGGGGCAGTGGCTGATCCCGCCGGCCAGGCTGCGGACGAACAGCATGCCGCTCGGCACGCCGGCCGCGGCGAGCGCTTGAGCGTCATGGCCGGCTCCCGAGGACAACTGCGCCGGAGGCGCACCTACGGCCTTCACGGCGCGGGCGAGCACGGCGCGAACACGCGGCGCCATCGGCATCGCTCGCTGGCCCCACAGCCGCCGCAGGGCCACCTCGCAGCCCGCGCTCGCTGCGCCGTGGGCGGCGGAGCTGTGCACCGCCGCCTCGAGCGCCTCCAGCCGCGCGTCGTCGGCGGCGCGGACGTCGACGGAGAGCGAGACGCGAGCAGGGATCACGGCGGCCGCGCCGGGCTCGACGTTCAGGCGCCCGATGGTGGCCACAGCGCCGTCGATGCCTTTCGCCGGCTCGCGCAACGCCAGCGCCATCGCGGCGGCCGCGCAGAGCGCATCGGCGCGCCCGCGCATCGGCGTCGTGCCGGCGTGACCAGCCTGGCCGGTGTACAGCACCTCGAAGCCGAGCATGCCGACGATCCCGCTGACGACGCCGACCGGGGCGCCCGCCGCCGCGAGCGTCGGGCCCTGCTCGACGTGGACCTCGACGAAGGCGTCGAGCCCGCGGCCGAGCCACCCGCCCTCGGGAGGCTTCGAGCGCCCCAGCCGGGTGAGCGCCTCGGCGAGCGAGACGCCGTCGGCGTCGCGCTCCTCGAGCTCCTCCAGGCCGACGGCGCCGCACAGTGCGCGGCTGCCGAACCACCCACGCCCGAAACGCACGCCCTCCTCGTCGCGGAAGGCAGTCACTGGAGTGTGCGCCGGGGCGGTCGAGGTGTCAGCGCCTCGATGCCGACGGCCACGCCGAGGGCGCCGTCGAAGCGCCCGCCGCCCGGAACCGTGTCCAGATGCGAGCCGGTCCACACCTCGGGCAGATCCGGCTGCCGGCCGGGCAGGCGCCCGACGACGTTGCCTGCCGGGTCCCAGGAGACCGCCAGACCGGCCTCCCTCATCCATCCCGCCGCGAGCTCACACGCTCGCTCCTCCTCCGGCCCCAGGCCGAGCCGCCGTGCGTGCGGGCCGTCACCGACGGCGAACAACTGCTCCAGCCGGTCTCCGATCCGCTCAGCCACCCCAGGTCCCGTCAGCTGCATCGGGCATCGATCTGGGTCAGCGCCGCGGAGAGGCCGGTGACGAGCTCGTCGACGTCTTGGTCGGAGAAGATCAGCGGGGGGGCGAGCAGCAGGACGTTGGTGGCGGCGCCGATGTGCACCGCGTGCGTGTGGAAGAGCTCGTCGTCGGCCCAGCGTGCGGCGTCCACGGCGCGGCCGCGGGAGTCGCGGAACGGACCACCCGGCGCGAAGGGCGCCTTGGTGGCGCGGTCCTGGACGAGCTCGATGCCCCACATGGCGCCGATGCCGCGCACG
>JBPCNM010000231.1:0-3997 GCA_051001255.1 Solirubrobacteraceae bacterium | reverse complement strand
GTTCCCCACAGGCCGGGCCATCCTCCCGGCGGCGCCCGCCCAGCGCGGGCGCCGCTCAGGAGGAGGACCTCCTCAGCCTCAGCCGAAAGCCCGGCGCAGGGCGGCGTCGGTCGTCGCGTCGCCCGGGAAGAACGACTCGATCGCCAGCTCGGCGACGGTGATGTCGAGCGCGGTGCCGAACGTCGCCAGCGTGCCGAACAGCGTCAGCTCAGTGCCGAGCGCGCGCAGCCGCAGCGGCGCGAACAGCAGGTCGGCGGGCTCGACCGGCGCGGCGTCGCGCCCCTCCACGCCGGGGTAGCCGCGCAACTCGTCCAGCAGCGCCGCGATCCCGGGGGTCCGGAGCCAGCGTCGTCTGGCGCTGCAGCCGGGTCAGCAGGTGGGCGCCGTACTCGCCGAGGTTGACGATCCGCGGCCCGAGCCCCCGCGGGTGCAGAGCGACCCGCATCGAGTTGGCCGGCGGGGCGAGCAACTCCGGCGCGACGCCGTCGCTCAGCAACGCCAGCGCCGGCGCGTTGGCCGAGACCAGGTCCCAGCCGCGGTCGACGATCAAGGCCGGGAAGGGCGCATGGCTCGCGAGGATCTTGTCGAGCGCGCCGCGGACGGGCGCCATCGCGGCGGCGTCCAGCGGCCGCTCGCCGTACACGGGCGCGTATCCGGCGGCCAGCAGCAGCGCGTTGCGCTCGCGCAGCGGCACGTCGAAATGCTCGGCCAGGTGCAGGACCATCTCCCGGCTCGGCTTGGAGCGGCCGGTCTCGACGAACGAGAGATGACGCGCCGACACGGCGGCCTCCAGCGACACGTCGAGCTGGCTGAGCCGCCGGTGGCGGCGCCAGTCGCGCAGCAGCGCCCCGACGCTCGGGGCGGACGTCATCGCGCTCATCGCGACGACCCTAGCGGCGCGGTCGCTTACCTCGGAGGTCATTGCCCCGCTTCCCCTCGAGGCGCGAGTCTGCCGATCATGACCGACCACATCACCACCACCGTCGACACCTACTTCGCCATGTGGAACGAGCCCGACACGGCGAAGCGCGCAGAGCACATCGAGCGGGCCTGGGCCGGCGACGGCGCCTACGCGGACCCGCTCCTGCAGGCCGAGGGCCATGCGGCGCTCAGCGACATGGTCGCCGGCGTGCACGCCCAGTTCCCCGGCTACCGGCTCAGCCGGCTCAGCGGCATCGACGCCCACAACGGCCACATTCGCTTCAACTGGCACCTCGCCGGGCCCGAGGGCGAGGTCGCGGTGGCCGGCGTCGACGTCGGCCAGCTCACCGACGACGGGAGGCTGCGCCGCATCACGGGCTTCTTCGGGGAGCCACCCGCCGCGTAAGCGGTGTGCGCGACAATGGCGGACGTGTCCCGGATCACATCCGCCACCTTCGTCGGCCGCGGCGCCGAGCTGGACGTCCTGAGCGGTGCGCTCGAGCGCGCCGCGGACGGCCGGCCGGCGTTCGCGTTCGTCGGCGGGGAATCGGGCGTGGGCAAGACCCGCCTGCTGCGCGAGTTCGAGTCCCGCGCCCGCACGCGCGGCGCCCGCGTCCTGCTCGGCCAGTGCCTCGAGCTCGGCGGCGCGCAGATTCCGTACGCGCCGCTCGTCGCCGCGCTGCGGCCGATCGCTCGCGGCCTGGCGGGCGAGGAGGCCGGGACGCTGCCGGCGGCGACGCGCAATGCGCTGGCCGAGCTGCTGCCCGAGCTCGGCGGCACCGGCACCCGCACGGACGAGGAGGCGAGCGCGCGCCAGGGCCGCCTGTTCGAGGCGATGCTGACGCTGCTCGCGCGGCTCGGCCGCTCGGCGCCGGTCCTGCTGGCGATCGAGGACCTGCACTGGGCCGACGGATCCACGCGCGGCTTCATCACGGTCCTCGTGCGCAGCGCGCGCGAGGAGCCGCTGTGCCTCGTGCTCACCTACCGCTCGGACGAGCTGCACCGGCGCCATCCGCTGCGCCCGCTGCTGGCCGAGCTCGAGCGCGCCGCCGGCGTCGACCGCCTCGCGCTCGAGCGCTTCGACCGCGGCGAGGTGACCGCGCAGCTCGAGGGCATCCTGCAGGAGCCCGCGCCCGTCGAGCTGGCGAACCGCCTCTACGAGCGCTCGGAGGGGAACCCGCTCTACACCGAGGAGCTGCTCGCGGCCAGCGAGGACGGCGACGGCTGGCTGCTGCCCGAAACGCTGCGCGACACGCTGCTCACGCGCGTCGAGCGGCTCACGCCCGCGGCGCAGGCCGTCGTGCGCGTCGCCGCCGTGCTCGACCGCCCGGCGACGCACGGGCTGCTCGAGGCGGTGGCGGAGCTCGCGCCCGCCGAGGTGATGGACGGCGCGCGCGAGGCGGTGGCGCACCAGGTGCTGGTCACCGACGCCGGCGGCATGTACGCGTTCCGTCACGCGCTGGTCGGCGAGGCGGTGCACGGCGACCTGCTGCCGGGCGAGGACACCGCCCTGCATGCCCGCATCGCCGCGGCGATCGAGGCGCGCCCGGAGCTGCTGGGCGACGTGACCGAGGCGACCGCGGTCGCCGAGCTTGCCTGCCACTGGCGCGCGGCGCACGAGCTCAGCCGCTCGCTCGGCGCGAGCGTCCGGGCAGGCCTGGCGGCCAAGCGCGTCTACGCCTACGAGGAGGCGCAGCGCCAGTTCGAGCGCGCGCCCGAGCTGTGGCAGCGCGTGCCGGACGCCGAGGAGCGAGCGGGCATGGACCGCGCGGAGGTGCTGCGCCACGCCGCCACCTGCGCCGGCGCGCGCGGAATCGGGTCGCGCGCGGTCGCGCTGATCCGCGAGGCGCTCACCGCGCTCGACGAGGACGCCGCCCCGCTGCGCGCCGCCCTGCTGTATCAGCGGCTCGGCCACTTCCTCCGCCAGGCCGGCTCCGGCGGCGAGAGCTTCGCCGCCTTCGATCGCGCGGTCGCGCTGCTGCCGGCCGGGCCGAGCGCCGAGCGGGCACGGGTGCTCGAGGACCGCGCCAGGGTCGAGATGCTGATGGGCGACTTCGCGCAGGCGCACGAGACGGTGACGCAGTCGCTCGCCGAGGCGCGCGCCGTGGGAGCGGAGCTGACCGAGGTGCGGGCGCTCAACACGCTGGGCTTCACACGCGCCGGGCTCGGTGACGAGGTGCAGGGGATCGCCACGTTGGGCGAGGCGTACGCGCGCGCGCGAGCGGTCGCTTCGCCGGCTGACTGCGGACGCGCCGCGGTCAACCTGTCCGAGGTGCTCGACCTCGCCGGCCACACCGAGGAGGCGCTCGACGTCGTGCGGGCAGAGCTCGCCGAGGCGCGCAAGCGGCCGGAGCGGACCAGCTTCGACGCCTTCCTCATGATCCAGGAGGCGCACCTCCTCGCGCGGCTCGGGCGGCTCGCGGAGGCCCGGGAGCGGATGCCGACGCGGGTGCCGGGCGAGGCGATCTCCTACGCGGGCATCTACTGGCATGACATGCGCGCGCGGCTGGCGCTGCTCACCGGGAACCTCGCCGCGCTGCGCGAGGACCTCGCCGCGCTGCGCCGGCTGAGCGGGTCCGCGCTCGAGCCGCAGTGGATCGAGCCGCGAACCGACATGGAGGTCGAGCTGGCCGTGCGCGAGGACCGGCTCGCCGACGCGCGCGAGCTCCTGCGCCGCGCCGTGCCGCGGATCGAGCACTCCGACGAGGCGACGCGGCTGCTGCGCATGGCGTGGATGGCCCAGCGCGTGGAGGCCGAGGCGGCCGGCCGCGCGCACGCGCTCGGCGAGGCCTACGCGCCGGTGCTCGACGAGGCCGCCGCGAGGCTGCGCGAGCGCGCCGAGGCCCGGCCGCGCTTCGACGAGGCGTGCGCCTGGGGCGGAATGGCCGCGGCCGAGCTGCAACGGCGCCGCACGCTGCTGGGCGACGCCCCGGCAGACGCGGCGCCGTGGTTGGAGGCGGCCGCCGCGTTCGACGCGATCGCGCTCCCGATCCCGGCCGCCTATGCGCGCTTCCGCGCCGCGGAGGCGCTCGTGACCGGCGGCGACCGCGCCGGCGCCGCCGTGCCGCTGCGCGCG
>JBPCNM010000230.1:0-5001 GCA_051001255.1 Solirubrobacteraceae bacterium | reverse complement strand
CGAGCGCCCGCGACACGCTCGAGGATGGTCGCCCGCACGCCGCCGCGCCGCGGCTGCGCCGGGTGGTGGCGGTCGAGCAGCTGCTGCTCGAGCAGCTCGGCGTGCTGGAGACGATGGGGCCGGAGGGCTTCCTGGAGTTCCGCGATCCGCTCGCGCCGGCCTTCGGATTCCAGTCGCGCCAGTTCCGGGAGATCGAGTGGCTCTCGGGCGAGCGCGGCACCTGGCCCGGCGAGCGAAGCGGCGAGGCGTCAGCCGGTGGCGAGGCCTCCGGCCGAGCGAGCGAAGCGGTGACGAGCGCGCAGCGCGAGGCAGGAAAGGCCTCCGGCCGAGGCAGGAGCGAGCCGCCCGCCGGGGCGTCGCTGTACGCGGCGTTCTGCCGCGGCCTGGAGCTGCCGGACGATCGCGACCAGCGCCTCGCCGCGCTGGCCGAGCTCTACCGCGACCACGCCGGCGACCCCTTGCGCGCCGCCTGGCACGACGTCGCCGAACTGCTGGTCGACCACGACGAGGGCGTCGCCCGCTGGCGTCACCACCACGCCCTGATGGCCGCGCGAGAGATCGGCACGCGCCCCGGCACCGGCGGCTCGCCGGGCGTCGAGTACCTGCGCGGCACCGTGGACCGGCGCTTCTTCGCCGAGCTGTGGGACGTGCGGCTGGCGCTCTGACCAACAGGTCTCGGGCCACCGGCCGATCATCCGGGGCGGTGTCCGACTCACCTGATCGCGCGGGCCAGGAGCCGCTGCACGGGCTGCTCGAGATCGGGCGCGCCCTGCGCGCCGGCGGTGAGCCGCAGGCGATGCTCGCCGCCGTCGCCTCTGCCGTGCGACGCACGACCGGCTTCGGCACCGTCGTGATCAACCTGCACCGCGCGGCGTGGGACGACTTCGAGGTCGTCGTGGTGGAGGGCAGTCCAGAGGCGCACGCGGCGCTGATGGGCGCCACGACCGAGTGGGATGAGTGGACCGGGCTGCTGCACGAGGACTTTGACCACGCGGGGGCGTACTTCATTCCGGCCGGCAACGCCGACTGGACGCTCGACAGCGCGTCCTACGTACCGGACATCGAGCGCTCCGATGACCCGGACGCGTGGGATGCCGAGGACGCGCTGCTCGTCCCGTTGCGCAGCGCGTCCGGCGAGCTGCTCGGGATCGTCTCGGTCGACGAGCCGCTCGACCGGCGCCGGCCCGGGCCCGCGACGCTCGAGTTGCTCTGTGCCGTCTGCGACCACGCCGCCGCCGCGATCGAGCACGCCCAAGCGACCGCCGCCGCACGGAGCGACAGCGCGGCGGTCGAGCACCTGCTGCGCGTCTCGGCCCAGGTCGGCGCCGGCCGGTCGGCGGGCGAGGTGCTGGGCGCCGTGTGGGCCGGCATCCGCGACGCGCTCGGCTTCGCCAAGGTGATGGTGCTGCTGCCGGAGGGCGACGACGCCACACTGGACCCGAAGGCGTCCGTCGGGTGGGAGGCGGGCGAGCTCGCCGCCCTGCCGCGCCCGCGGCTCGACGTCGTCGAGCGCCTGTTCGCCCCCGGCCTGCTGCGCGAGGGCTGTGCGCTGCTCGAGCTCGAGCAGGCGCTCGCGCTCCTGCCGGCCTGTCTGCACGACATCGGTTCGTACAGGCGCAACGGCCGCGGGCCGGCGGCGTGGGACCGGCACTGGCTGCTGGTGCCGCTCTATGACCGCGGCGGAGCCGTCAGCGGGCTCATCTGGGTCGACGACCCGGCCGACCGCCTGCTGCCCACGCCGCAACGCCTGCAGGCGCTGCGGGCGTTCGCCAACCAGGCCGCGAGCGCGATCGAGTCAGCGCACCAGCTGGCGAGCACGCGCCACCTCGCCCAGCATGATCCGCTCACCGGCCTGCGCAACCGGCGCGGCTTTCGCCACGGGATCGACAGCGGGATCGCCGGCGGCCAGCCCGTCTCCCTGCTGATCTGCGACCTCGACAACTTCAAGCGCGTCAACGACTCGCTCGGACACGAGGCGGGCGACCAGGTGCTCGAGGGCTTCTCGGAGCTGCCGCGGGCGTGCAGCCGGACCTCCGACGTCCCGACCCGGCTGGGCGGGGAGGAGTTCGCCCTCGTGCTGCCCGGCGCCGACGCGCCGGCGGCGATGGCGGTCGCCGAACGGCTGCGCCGCTCGGTGCACGAGCACTTCGCCGACCATCCCGCGGTCGTGTCGGTCTCGGTCGGCGTCGCCACCACCGGCGCCGAGCTGACCACGGCGGCCGTGCTCATGCGCGCCGCAAATCGGGCGCTCTACGCCGCCAAGCACCTCGGGCGCGACCGCTGCGTGGCCTACCACACACAGACGCTCGAGATGCTCGACGCGGTCCGGCACGCCGACGGCGCCGCGCGCGAGCAGCTCGCCGCCGCGATGCTGCTGGCCGAGACGCTCGACCTGCGCGACGTCGGCACCGCCCGCCACTCGGAGACCGTCGGCCGCTACGCGGAGCAGACCGCGCAAGCGCTGGGCTGGGACGTCGCCCGGGTCCAGCGCGTCCGTGCCGCCGGCATCCTGCACGACATCGGCAAGCTCGGGATCTCCGACGCGATCCTGCACAAGCCCGGGCGGCTGGAGGCGCGCGAGTGGGAGGAGATGCGCCGTCATCCCGAGCTCGGCGCACGCATCCTCGAGCACGCGAACCTCCGCGACGTCGCCGCCTGGGTGCTCGCGCACCACGAGCGGATCGACGGTGCGGGCTACCCGCGCGGCCTCGCGGGCGATGACATCCCGGCCGAGGCGCGCATCCTCGCCGTCGCCGACGCCTACGAGGCGATGACCGCCGACCGGCCCTACCGGCGCGCGCTCGCGGCCCTACCGGCGCGCGCTCGCGTTCGACGCGGCCCGCGCGGAGCTGCTGCGCGGCGCGCACGCCCAGTTCGACGCGCGCATGGTCGAGGCGTTCCTCGCCGTCCTGGCCGCCGAGGCGGAGGCGCCGGCGCCGGTGCTCAGGGCGCACACCGCGGTTTCCTCCGTGTGACTTGAGCGCGCGCGCCGGGACGGCGTATGATCGCTTGCCCGAGCGCTCGGTGGTCGTTCCCGCTCCGGGCACCGTAGTCTGCGGCGGGTGAGCCGCACCGTCCTCATCACCGGCGCCACCGACGGGCTCGGGCGGGCGCTCGCGGGTCGCGCCCACCGCGACGGCTGGGCGGTGCTGGCGCACGGTCGCAACGAGGAGCGGCTGGCCGCGCTAGCCTCCGAGCTCGAGGGGGTGCGGACGTTCCGCGCGGACCTCGCGTCGCTGGCCGCGGTCGCCGCGCTGGCCGACGAGGTCGGCGGCGCGGTCGAGCGGCTCGACGTGCTCGTCAACAACGCGGGGATCGGGTTCACGGAGCCCGGGGGCGGGGTGCGGATGGAGAGCGCGGACGGTCACGAGCTGCGCTTCGCGGTCAACTACCTCGCCGGCTACGCGCTGACCCGACACCTGCTCGGGCTTCTGCGCGCATCCGCGCACCTGCCTCGGCCGGAGGCCTCCCCACCGGCTGTCGCCGCGCCGCTCTGCTCGCGCGTCGTCAACGTCGCGTCGGCGGGGCAGGCGCCGATCGACTTCGCCGACGTGATGCTCACGCGCGGCTACGACGGCACCCGCGCCTACGCTCAGTCCAAGCTCGCGCAGATCATGTTCATGCTCGACCTGGCGGCCGAGCAGGACGCGGGCGAGGTCACCGCCAACGCTCTGCATCCCGGCACGTACATGCCGACCAAGATGGTCACCGCCGCCGGCATCGCGCCGGTCACGCCGCTCGACCACGGGGTGGAGGCGACCTGGCGCCTGATCGCCGATCCGGCGCTCGACGGCGTCAGCGGCCGCTACTTCAACGGCACGCGCGAGAGCCGGCCGCACGGCCAGGCGCTCGATCCCGACGACCGCCGCGCGCTGCGCGAGCTGTCCGAGCGGCTCACCGGGGCCTAGCAAGCCCGCCTGTCGTACGACGATGGGAATCGCGCTTGGACTCGCCGCTGCCCTCTCGTGGGGGCTGGCCGACTACAGCGCGGCGATGGCCTCGCGCCGCATCGGGTCGATGCGCGTGGTGCTGGGCTTCCACGTCGTCGCCACGGTGGTCGTGGCGCTGGCGGTGCTGGCCAGCGGAGAGGCCGGGCGCCTCGCCGACGCCGATCCGCTGGACTTCGCCCTGTTGGGCGCCGTCGGCTGTGGCTCCTACCTGGCCTTCTACCGCGCCCTGGCGATCGGGCCGATCTCCGTCGTCAGCCCGATCGTCTCCGGGTACGCCGCGGTCACGGTGGTGCTGGCCATCGCGCTGCTCGGCGACCGCCCGTCGATCGGCCAGACCCTCGCGATCCTCGTCGCCATGCTCGGCGTGGTGCTCGCATCCTCGGACCTCGCACAGCTCCGCAGCCAGCACCGCCCGCCGCTGGCCGGCATCGGCTTCGCGCTGGCGGCGATGGCGCTGCTCGGCGGCTTCGTCTTCGGCGTGGCCTATCACAGCGAGGCGCTGGGCTGGCTCGTGCCCATCTTCCTCGCGCGCGCCTGCACGACGATCTTCCTGCTGCTCGTCGCGGCACGCACGGGCGAGCTGGACGTGCCGGACCGGTCGCCGAGCCTGCTCGGCACGATCGCCGTGCTGGCGCTGCTGGACACGGGCGGCTACGTGGCGTTCAACCTCGGCGTGCGCCACGCCGATACGTCGATCGTCGCGACGGCCTCGGCGCCCTACGCGGTGATTCCGATCGTGATGGGCGTCGCGGTCCTGCACGAGCGTCCGGCGCCCGTGCAGTGGCTGGGCGTCGCGCTCGTGCTCGGCGGGCTCGTCCTGCTCGGCGCCGTCTCCTCCTAGCCCACCTGCCGAAGCCGTCGCGCCTACCGGTGCGCCGACTCCGACGTCGGCGCGAGGAGGTCGTCGAGGATCGCGACGAGAGCGCTCGCCACGCCGGCGTCGACCAGGCGGAGGTCCTCGTCGAAGGCGGCGGGCGCGTCGCCGAGAGGTAGTTCGGCATCGAGCACGCGGGCGCCGGCGGTCGTGAGCACCTTGCGCAGATCGGCCTGG
>JBPCNM010000229.1:0-24692 GCA_051001255.1 Solirubrobacteraceae bacterium | reverse complement strand
GGGTGTGCCCGAGCGCCGCGCGGGAGAGGACCCGTGGCAGGAGGCGTCGCCCGACCGGCCCCGGCGCATCTCCGACGACCTCGCGTGGCTGCGCCAGGCGATGGACGAGCCGGCGAACAACGGCCTGCGCGGCCTCGGCGAGACGGCCGCGGTGGCCGCGTGGGAGACCGACGGCGACGCCGCGGCGCGCCTGGACCGCCTGCGCGACCGCCGGGTGCTCGACGCCGCGGGCTTCCTCCTGCACGACTAGAGGTCGACGACGCGCAGGCCGGCGAGGCGCTGCGCGAGCGCCTCGCATACGACGCGCCGGTGGCAGCCCGCCGGGTCGGCCTCCAGGCACAGCAGCGCGGTTCGGGGGCCGGCCTCCAGCTCGGCGACGAGCGTCTGCAGCTCGTCCGGGGCCGTCGCCTCGACGTGCGCGCGGTATCCGGCCCTGGCCTGGGCGAGGCGCCCGGCGTGGAAGTCGTGGCGCAGGTCGGGCGGCGTCCCGAGCGCCTTGCGATGCTCGTAGGCGATCCCGTGCGCTCCCAGCAGGTCGCCGAGCCGCGTCTTCGACATGCCCGGGCGGCGCGACTGGGGGCGGTCGCGCACGTCGATCACGCGCTCGACGCCGGCGGCCTCGAGCTCGGCGACCAGCTCGGGCGGGAGCAGCCGCTCGTAGCCGATGGTCCAGATCGTGGCCACGCGACCCATGGTGGCGGACGCGCCTAGGATCCGTCGCCATGACCTCCGCGCCGTACTCCTCCGACCTCGCCGAGGCGCTCGCTCCCGACGTGCTCGACCGGCTGCTGCGCTACGTCCGGATCGACACCCAGTCCGACCGGGCGCACGCGCAGTCCCCCAGCACCCCGGGCCAGCTCGAGCTCGGGCGGCTGCTGGTCGAGGAGCTGCGCGGGCTCGGGCTCGCCGACGCCGCGCAGGACGCGAACGGGTTCGTCACCGCCACGCTGGCGGGCAACGCCGCCGGCGCGCCGGTCATCGGGCTGCTGGCGCACCTCGACACCAGCCCCGACGCGTCCGGCGCCGGCGTCGAGCCGCTCGTGCACCACGCCTACGACGGTGAGACCATCGCGCTGCCGCGTCGCGGCACGGTGCTCGATCCGACGCGGATGCCCGAGTTGTCCGCCAAGCTCGGCCACGACCTCGTCAGCGCCAGCGGCGACACGCTGCTCGGCGCCGACGACAAGGCCGGCATGGCCGAGATCATGGCCGCCGTCGCGCACCTGGCCGCCAATCCGGAGCTTCCGCGCGCGACCGTGCGCGTCGGCTTCACGCCCGACGAGGAGATCGGCGAGGGGGCCAAGGTGTTCGACATCGAGGGCTTCGGCGCGGCATGCGCGTACACGCTGGACGGCTCGGAGGCGGGGGAGCTCACCGACGAGACGTTCACCGCGGCGGCGGCCGAGCTGACGATCCACGGCGTCGACGTGCACCCGGGCTTCGCGACCGGCAAGCTCGTCAACGCGGCGCGCCTGGCCGGGCGCGTGCTCGCCGCGCTGCCGCAGGACCGGCTGACGCCCGAGACCACCGCCGGTCGCGACGGCTTCATCCACGTGCACCGCGTCGAGGCCACGGCGGGCCGGGCGACGATCTCCACGATCGTGCGCGACTTCGAAGACGACCGGCTCGCGGAGCACGTCGCGCTGCTGCGACGCACCGCCGAGGAGATTGTCGCGACCGAGCCGCGCGCACGGCTCGAGGTCGACGTCAAGGCGCAGTACCCGAACATGCGCAGCTTCCTCGACGAGCATCCCGGCGTCTCTGAGGCGGCCGAGGAGGCGCTGCGCCGCGAGGGCTTCGAGCCGCGCCGGGTGCCCGTCCGCGGCGGGACCGACGGCTCCATCCTCAGCGCCCGCGGCCTGCCGACGCCGAACCTGTTCACCGGCGGGCACGAGTATCACTCCGTGCGCGAGTGGGCGTCCGTGCACGACATGGCATCGGCCGCGGCGGTCGCCGTCCGGCTCGCCGGCGTGTGGGCCGAGCGCGCGGCCTGAGCCACCATGAGCCTGCCCGACCGCACCATCCAAGCCCCGTTCCCGAAGGCCGAGTACGAGAGCCGCGTCGATCGGGTCAAGGGGCGGATGGAGGCGCGCGGCATCGACGTCCTGGTATCGACCGAGCCGGCGAACATCGCCTACCTGACCGGTTACGACGCCTGGTCCTGGTACACGCCGCAGGCGGTGGTCGTCGCCCTCGACCTCGACGAGCCGCTGTGGATCGGCCGCGAGCAGGACATGGCGTGCGCGCTCTGGGCCACCCATCTCGACGAGCGCAGCATCCTCGGCTACTCCGACGATCACATCACCGACGTGGACCGGCACGGGATGGACTGCGTGGCCGGGCAGCTCGTCGCCCGTGGCCTCGGCGCCGCGCGGATCGGGACGGAGGACGACGGCATCTGCCTCACCCCGCGCGGAGCGCGTCACCTGCGCGCCGGGGTCCCGGGCGCCAGCTTCGTCGACGCGGACCTGCTGGTCAACTGGGTGCGGACGGTCAAGTCGCCAGCCGAGATCGACGTGATGCGCGACGCCGGCCGACTCGCCCTGACGGGCATGCGCACCGCCGTCGAGGTCATCGCGCCCGGCGTGAGGGAGTGCGACGCGGCGGCGGAGATCTATCGGGCGCTCATCGCGGGCACCGGCGACATCGGAGGCGACGCGCCCTGGCGGCCGACGATGCCGAGCGGCGCCAAGACGGTCACTCCGCATCTCAGTTGGACCGACGCGCCGTATCCATCCGAAACGGCGGTCAACATCGAGTTGGGCGGTTGCCGCCACCAGTATCACGTCGGACTGTCGCGCACCGTGCATCTCGGTCCGGCGCCTGAGCCGCTCCGCCGGCTCGCCGGTGCCACCGTCGCGGGCTTCCACGCCATGCTGGAGCGCGTCGAGCCGGGCGCCACGTGCGACGAGGTGCAGGGGGCGTTCCGGGCCGAAGTCGCCCGACACGGGTACGAGAAGACCTCGCGGTGCGGCTACAGCATCGGGCTCGGATTCCCGACCGGAGCCTGGGTCGAGCGCACCGCCAGCCTCATGGAGGGCGATCGGACCGTGCTCGAGCCCAACATGACGTTCCATCTGGTCCTCGGGATGTGGGCCGCGGAGAGCGGCTTCATGTTCAGCGAGACGGTGGCGGTGACCGAGGGCGGATTCGAGGCGCTCGCTCCGTTCGAGCGCGAGCTGGTCGTCAAGGCGTGACGGCGCACTCGAGCCATGTCCGCACCGGAACAGCGCAACCATCCGATCGAATGGGCCGCCGAGATCGAGGCGGCCCGAAAGCGGATCGCCGGAATCGCGGTGCGCACGCCCCTGGCGCAGTCGCCGGAGCTCTCCCGGCGTGCCGGGGTGCCCGTCCTGCTCAAGCCCGAGTTCATCCAGCCGAGCGGCAGCTTCAAGCTGCGCGGCGCCGCCAACCGGATGACCAAGACGCTGGCCGATGGGCCCGTGCCCGGGTTCGTGACCTTCTCGACGGGCAACCATGCCCGGGCGGTCGCCTGGGCGGCCGTACGGCTCGGGGTCCCCGCCACGGTCTGCGTATCCCGTCGCGTACCGCCCGACAAGCTGGCCGCGCTTCGACGCCTCGGCGCCACCGTGATCGTCGAGGGCGCCAGCCAGGACGAGGCCGGCGCGCTCGCGCGCCGGCTCGAGCACGAGCACGGCCTCGCGATGGTCCATCCGTTCGACGATGCGGCCGTGATCGCCGGTCAGGGAACCATCGGCGCCGAGCTGCTGGAGGACTCCGCCGAACTCGACGCCGTCCTCGTGCCGCTGAGCGGAGGAGGGCTCGTCGCGGGGATCGCCGCGGCGGTCAAGGCCCGCCGCCCGACGGTTCGCGTCATCGGGCTGAGCACCGTCGAGGGGGCCGCGATGGTCCAGAGCATCCGGGCGGGCCGGCCGGTCGAGGTGGGGGAGGCCGACACGCTGGCCGACAGCCTCGGCGGCGGGATCGGGCTCGACAACGCTTACACGTTCGGGCTCGTCCGCGACCAGGTCGACGAGCTCGTGCTCGTCGAGGAGGCTGACATCGCGCGCGGGCTGCTCGCCGCGCTCAAGTGGGAGCGCTACATCCTCGAGGGCGCCGCGGCCATTGGGCTGGGCGCCGTCATCGCCGGTCAGGTCGAGCTCCGCGGCCCCACTGCGCTGATCCTCACCGGACGCCAGATCGGCCTGGACACTCTTGCCGCGCTCACGGGGGTGGAGGAGAAGTACCTGCAGGACAGCGTCTAGCCGCGGGTCGGCCGTCTAGCCGAGAGCGCGTCGCTGCGGTGTCTGCCGCGAACCCTTGGACGACCGCTGCTGCACGCTCGCGCGGCGACCCGGAGCCGATTCGAGACCGGGCGATGAGTTGAGCTGACCGCGTCGGTCTTATCCGTCGACCATCACAACCCAAGGAGCCGAACGGGTGAGCATGCGACCGGCCTGGTCGATGAGCTGCACCTCATGATCGGCCCGGCCTTCCTCGGCGCTGGCACACCCGCGTTGAAGGGCCGGTCGCCGGTGGCACTCCGGCTTCTCGACTCCCGAACGCTGGACGGCTCAGAGCTCGTGCTCGCCCGGTACGACGCCCGGTCGGTGGCCTAGGACGGCGTGCCGCGGACAGTCCGATACGCCTCGTTGGCCGATGAGTTCTCGGCTCGCGCGAGGTCTGTGCTCTAGTACGCGGCAGAGGTCGGCAGACCGTCGCCTCCGCGTCGCGACAACGACAACGACAGCGACTACGGAAGGTGAGAACCATGTCCATCGAACACGTCCTCGCAGTGGTGCCCGTCACCGACCTCGACCGGGCGGACGCGTGGTACGAGGCGCTCTTCGGGCGCCCCGCGGACAACCGGCCCATGTCGACGCTGGTCGAGTGGCAGGTGACCGATACGGGCTGGGTACAGGTCACGGTCGATGCGGGCCGCGCAGGATCCGCTCAGCTGAACCTGGCAGTCGACGACCTGACCGCAACCAAAGGAGAGATCTCGGGCCGCGGGCTCTCTTCCGGCGACACGCAACCCGTCAGCAAGGGCGTGGAGCTGTCCTCGCTGAGCGACCCCGACGGGAACGTCGTAACGCTGATCGGCAGCTTCCGCGTGCGCTACTAGCCACGGAAGGCGGCGAACCGCCCAGATGGCGAAGATCCTCCTCGGACGCACGACGCGACGGGCTGACGGCGCGCTGCTGACGCATGCGTGCCAACGTCAGCTCGGGAGTCGGTGACGGACCCCGGGGAAGCGCGCGAAGTCGCGGTCATAGGAGACGACCTCTGCACCGTGCTCGATGGCGAGCGCCGCGAGGTGGGCGTCAGTGGTGAGGTTGCCCGCGGTGCCCGCTTCGCGCAGGAGCGCCTTGATCACCGCCGCGTGTCGGGCGGTCGGCTGCGCGACCGCGGCGGCCGGTGCGCCAAGCCAGGTCTCGACCTGCGTGACCGCGTCGTCGACGGTCATCGGCGCCGGCAGGATCGACGGGTTCGTGGAGATGCGGATGAACGCGAGCAGCGCCGCCCACGCGAGCCCGACAGCCTCTGCACCGGCGAGCGAGGAGTCCAGCCAGGCGCGTGCGCGCTCATGGTGAGCGGCGGCGCTGTCGACGGCATAGAGCAGGACGTTGGCGTCGACGACGACCACGCGGTCAGCGACCCTCGACGAGACGGCGCACGAGCGCCTCGTCCTCGAGCTGCGCCGCGAGGCCCAGGGCGTTCGTGAGGTCCACTCGCGCCGGGCCGAGCGCGCGCGGCGTCGTGTACGACGGCGGTCCCGAGGGGCGGACTGCAAGGCCGGCGCGGATGGCGTGGTTGACCGCGTCCTTGAACGAGAGGCCGCGCTGGCGCATCGCGCGTTCCACAAGCAGGCGCGTGTCGGGATCGAGGGTCACCGTCGTTCGCACCTTGTGCATCGTAGCATCACAAATTTTGATGCAATGATGCCTACGTGTTCAGGCCCGATCGACATCTGCCTGTGGGAGATCGCGGTCAAGCGCTCGACCGGCATGCTTCGCACTCCCGACGACCTGCCGCGGATCGTCGACGAGCTCGGCTTTCACCAGGTCTCCATCACGCGCCCGCAGGTGTGGGCGGTCCGCGACCTGCCGTTCCACCACCGCGATCCCTTCGACCGGCTCCTGGTGGCCCAGGCACGAGATCTCGGAGTTCCGCTCGTCACCGCGGACGACGCCATGGCCGAGTACGACGTCGCGGTGCTGTGGCGTCGTGGGGCACGCCAGTGAGAGCATCGCGACGCACGTGGCCGATCTCGCCCACGGCGCCAAGCGGCAGGACGCGAAGCGTCGGGGTCATACGGGCGCGCTCACGCCTCACCTGACCACCCTCACGTTCAGGTAAGGTTGCTCTCGTGCCGATGAGGCACCAAGAAGCCCGCCTGTGGCTTCTGTCGTGAGTCGGAGCTGTCCTGCTGATGCGCCCTCCAAGCGCGCGCCGGCCTGAGAAGCACCTGATCTCAGCCCCGCAGGACCCGCGCACCGCCCGGTGTGCGACCGATGAAGCACCCGAACTTCGCACCGTCGACATCGACGGTGCCGCCGCGCCCGCGAACGTCGCTCGCGGGCATTCGCCTACCGAGGACGATCGCTTGTCATTCGCACTTTCCAGACTCACCCTGCCCGGCCCTGCAACGCTGCGCGTCGAGCTGCTCGCCGGCCTCGTCGTGGCCCTCGCGCTGATCCCCGAGGCGATCTCCTTCTCGATCATCGCCGGCGTCGACCCACGCGTAGGGCTGTACGCCTCCTTCACGATGGCCGTCACCATTGCCATCGTCGGCGGGCGGCCGGCGATGATCTCAGCCGCCACCGGCGCGATGGCCCTCGTCGTCGTCAGCCTCGTCGACGAGCATGGCGTGCAGTACCTGCTCGCGGCGACGATCCTCGCCGGGGCAATGCAGATCGTGCTCGGCCTGCTCGGCGTCTCAAAGCTCATGCGCTTCGTCCCAAGGTCGGTGATGACCGGCTTCGTCAACGCGCTGGCCATCCTGATCCTCCTGGCGCAGATCCCGCACCTCACCGACGGCGGGGCGATGGGCTACGCGCTCGTGGCCTGCGGCCTGGCGATGATCCATGTCCTGCCCCGCCTGACCACCGCGATCCCAGGTCCCCTGGTCGCCATCGTGGTCCTGACCGCCGCCGCGGTCCTCGGCGGCATCGACGTCCCGACCGTCGGCGACGAGGGCGAGCTGCCCAGCGCGCTTCCGTTGCTCGGTATCCCGTCCGTGCCGCTGACGTTGCAGACACTGACGATCATCGCGCCCTACTCGCTGACTCTCGCCGCCGTCGGACTGCTCGAGTCGCTGATGACCGCCAAGCTCGTCGACGACATCACCGAAACCCGCTCTGACAAGGAGCGCGAGTCACGCGGGCAGGGCATCGCCAACGTCGTCACCGGCCTGTTCGGCGGCATGGCCGGGTGCGCGATGATCGGCCAGACGATGATCAACGTGAAGGCATCCGCCGCCCGCACCCGGATCTCGACCTTCGCCGCCGGCGCCTTCCTGCTGCTGCTCGTCGTCGGCCTGGGCAGCATCGTCGCGGTCATCCCGATGGCCGCTTTGGTCGCCGTGATGATCCTCGTCGCCGCGTCGACCTTCGACTGGCACAGCATCGCCCCGGCCACCCTGAAGCGCATGCCCAAGGGCGAGACGCTCATCATGACCGTCACGATCACCGGGACCGTCGCCACGCACAACCTGGCCGTCGGCGTCGGCGTCGGCGTGCTCACCGCGATGGTTGTCTTCGCCCGCCGTGTCGCACACCTCGTCGACGTCGATCGCGTTCTTGACCCTGACGGCACGACGAGCATCTACTCGGTCACCGGCGAGCTGTTCTTCGCGTCTGACCAGGAGTTCATCGACGCCTTCGACTACGCCGCCGACCCGCCCAACGTCATCATCGACATGTCCCGCGCCCACGTCTGGGACGTCTCCGCCGTCGCCGCCCTGGACGCCATCGAGACCCACTACCGCCGCCACGACATCACCGTCGAGATCACCGGCCTGAACCCGCACAGCGAGGACCTTCACAGCACGCTCTCCGGCCAGCTCGCAGCAGCGCACTAAGGGGGGCGTCGGCGTGTCCACGGCCATCGTCCTACGCTCGAAAATGGTCGTTATGTAACGGTTGGCGCTTCGGCGCCAGGCGCCACAGGTACCGCGATGTGGTGGGCACGCATCCTCGCATCACGCCTCAACGGCCAGCAGCTCTCCAATGCGATGAACGCGATGTCAAAACAGAAGTGGGACGAGCACATCAACCCGTTCGGGCACTACCGCTTCGACACTCGCCGCGGACCCACCAGCGGCCGACTACGCCCGCTCCGCGCCAGCACCCACATCTCGCGTGAAACCCCAGCGACTAACCCAGCGACTAACGCCACGGCGACTAACGCATAGCGTTGCCGACGGCCCAATCGCCGCGCACGCCAAACTCGCCTAACTCGCCTGCAAAAGAGCATCTTCTGGCGATACGACCCCGCCCTCGGCGGCGTGGTGACAGGCCAGATCAGCATCGCTAACTGGACGGCGACTAACCTAACGCTTACCGTTGCCCCACGCAAACCTGTGGTCGGAACCCCACAGTCGCGAGTGCGGTGTCCTTCATTCTGCGGTTCTAGTTTAAGCACTCTCGGGTGCTACGATCCGCACCGTGCCGAGCCCGTTCGTATACGAGGAGCCAGTCAAGCCTGATGCGCTGATCGACCGCTCTGGCGAGCTGCGGACGCTGATCGACCGGTCGGCGGAGGCGCGCAACAGCCGCCTAGAAGGCGCGCGGCGGTTCGGCAAGACGTCTGTGTTGCGGGCGATGCTGGCGAGGGCCGACAAGGACGGCGCCGTGCCGGTCGAGGTCAACTTCCTCGGTTGTGTGAGCGCGGCGGATGTCGCCGAGCGCATCGAACGTGCCTACAGCGTGCAGCTCGACTCCAAGCTGCGGCGCTGGTTCGACGGGGTGATCCGTACGTTGCAGCCCATCGTGAGCGCGGCCCCCGCGGGGGTAGGCATCAAGGCGCAGCCAAGGGTCAGCGCGCCGGGGCTGCTCGACCGGCTCGCGCTTCCGCGGCGCATCCACGAGCGCACAGGACGCATGTGCGTGATCGCCTTCGACGAGTTCCAGGAGGTGCTGCGCATCGACTCGGCGCTGCCCGGGGTGTTCCGCTCGGAACTCGAGACACACGGCACCGCCTCGGCGTACGTGTTCTCGGGCTCGCATCCGGGGCTCATGCGCGAGCTGTTCAGCGACCGCCGGCACGCCTTCTTCGCTCAGGCGGCGCCTGTGCAGCTCGGGCCACTGCCGGCCGACGAGCTGGCTGACTTCATCACCGCGCGGTTCGCTGACGCTCGGCGCGACCCGGGCGAGGCGCTCGGCCCGCTGCTCGACGCCGTCGAAGGGCACCCCCAGCGGGCGATGCTGCTTGCCCATCATCTCTTCGAACGAGTCGGCCGCGGCGACGCCGCCGACATCGAGACATGGGTGGACGCGCTGGAGGCCGCGCGCCGCGAGACGCACGGTGAGACGCTGGTTCTGTGGGAGTCCTCCACCGAGCTGGAGCGCCGGGTCCTGAAGGTGATCGCGCACCGCACCATCGCGCTCAACAGCCGCGAAGCCGACGCACGGTTCGACCTGGCCAAGAGCGGCTCGACCAAGATCGCGCTCGACCGGCTGGTCGCGGACGGCCACGTCATCGAGGGACCCGACACCCGGACGGGATGGAGGGTCGTCGACCCACTTCTGGCGGCATGGCTCCGCGAAGCGTAGGCCGGTCCGGGCTCGTCTCACGCGATTCGGCTGCATGGCCCCCTGACCGTCCGAGTTCATGGCGAGCCACCCGCGACGGGCTCGAACAGCTCGATCGGGTTGCCGGCAGGGTCCTCGGCCAGGATCTGCTTGCCTCCCTTGCCGATCACGATCTCGTCGCGGAATCTTGCTCCCGCTGCCGTCAACCGCTCGACCGTCGCGGCGAGATCGTCCACGGCAAGCTGGAAGCGGTTCCAACCACCGGCGGCCGGCAGGGATCCGTCGGGCATGGCTTGACCCGCGCCGCCGCCGCCATCCGGGACGTTCAGCAGGAGGCGCAGCTCTCCGCTGGACAGCATGGCGAACCCGGGACCGGGAGCCGTCTCGACGTGGAAGCCGAGGCAATCCCTATAGAACTCGATCGCGGCTTGTACATCATCGACGATGTAGCGCACGCTCACGGTCATCTGACACCTCCGTGCAGCACCGGTAGTTGCGATCCGCGAGGTTACCGAGTTCCGGAGAATATGCAACTTAGCCGTTTCGTAGCGATACGTCCACGACCGATACCTCACTGCTCTCGTCGCGTTGCCGCGCGAGCGTGGTGGCTCGGTAGTACGACAATGGGTCGATGAACACGCCCGCACGAAGCCGGGAGCCCGACCCGCGGATCGAGCGGTCCAGGCGAGTGGTGAGGCAGGCCGCGCTCGAGGAGCTCGGCGACGTCGGGTACGGAGCCTTCACGATCGAGTCGGTGGCCGCCCGCAGCGGCGTCGCCAAGAGCACCATCTACCGACACTGGCCCGGCAAGCTGCCGTTGATCGCCGACGCCCTCGAGACACTCAACGAACAGCCCAACCCGACCTCCGGCGCCGAAGCGGAGGGCGATCCGCGCGAGCGGGTCGAGCAGCTCGTCCGGCATCTGGCTGAGGTCTTCGTCGACTCCACACTGTCGGCTTGCATCCCCGCTCTCATCGAGGCGGCCGAACGCGACCCGGATGTCCGTCAGTTCCACCACCGCTACAACCGACAGCGTCGCCAGGTCCTGGTCGACGCGATCGCCGAAGGCGTCGCCACCGGCGAGTTTCGTCCCGAGCTCGATCCTGAGATCGCCGCAATCGCCCTGGTAGGGCCGATCATCTACCGGCGCGTCATGACCGGGCGCCCCCTGGATCCCGACCACGTCTCCACCCTCATCGACACGGTCATCGGCCCCAGCCGCGGCCGATGAGGTGCGGGAGCCCGTCGTGCGCAGCGCGTGGCTACGGCCGTCCTCGAGCCAGCGGTGACGGACGCCGCCTCGCGCCGCCCGGCGAATCGAGGCGCATGACGCTCGCGCGCCACGTGGAGGAGCGGCGCACCGCCGCGAACGTCCGGGCCATGGGCACCGGCGCGGCCGGCCTGCGCGCCGCGATCGAGCTGGCCGAGGAGGCCCGACGACGCCCTCGCGCGAGAGCCCATCCCAGACCCATCGCCCGAGGTCCGCGGGCGGACCGGCTGCTCGAGTAGGGGATTCGGTCGCGCCGCGCCGCGTGCGGAGCGGCCTTTGCGGCTCGGGACACCTTCGGGCGGAGTAGGCCTAGTGAGCCGGCCCTTCCGCTGAGACTCCAGGCAGCAGGTCCGCAAGCCGGCGGCTGCCCGGTTGGTAGGTCGCCGGACAGCGGCGATCAGGACGAGTCGCCGGCTTGGCGTTCGAGCCTGTCGTTCCCGTGTCCGCCGCTGAGCCGGTCGAGCCCGAGCCCGCCGCTGAGCCGATCGCTCCCCGAGCCGCCGCTGAGCCAGTCGCCTCCGCGCCCGCCGTCCAGCCAGTCGCGCCCCTGATCGCCCTCCAGCCAGTCGCCCCGGCCCGCCGCCGAGCCGGTCGTCTCCGCGACCGCCGCACAGGATGTCGTTGCCGCCGCGGCCGCGCAGCACGTCGTCGCCGCCGAGTCCGGCGATGATGTCGACGCCCGGGGTTCCGACGAGCACGTCGGAGCCCTCCGTCCCGACGATCGTCGCCGCTCGGATGGCGCAGCTCGCCGTCGCCATCGGCGCAGGCGCCTGCTGCGCGGGCGCGGGAGCGGGAGCGGGAGCCGGAGCGGCCACCGGCGGCGGAGGGGCACTGGCGGTGGCGATTCGGATCGTGCTCGACGTGGCGCCCAGCTCGTCGGTGACAGTGAGTTTGACGATGAACGCCCCGGTGTTCCGGTAGGTGTGACTGACCGTCTCGCCGGTGGCGATCTCGCCGTCGCCGAACTCCCACTCAAAGCCGGCGATCGAGCAGTTCGCGTCGCTCGAGGTCGAGGCGTCGAAGGTCACTGCGAGCGGCGACCCGTCGCTCGTCGGCGTCGTGTCGAACGCCGCGGTCGGGAGCGCATTCTGGATGAGTCGGACGCGGCCGTTGGCGTAGTCGGTGAGCACGAGGCTTCCGTCGGATCGGATCGCGAGGCCCGTGGGCGCATCGAGCTGCGCGGACGCTGCCTGGCCGCCGTCGCCGGACAGGCCGGCGACGCCGGTGCCGGCGACCGTGGTGATGACCCCTCCCGGGGTGACCTTGCGGATCCGGTGGTTGTCGGAGTCGGCGACGTACACGTTCCCGGCAGCATCGACGGCGACGCGCCGCGGGTCGTCAAGCTGGGCCGCGATCGCCTGACCGCCGTCGCCCGAGAAGCCGGCTGCCCCGGTGCCCGCGATCGTGGTGATCACGCCGTTGGCGTCGACCTTGCGGATCCGATGGTTCTGCGTGTCCGCTATGTAGAGGTTTCCGTCGTCGTCGGCGACGACGTCGTAGGGGCCGTTGAGCTCGGCCGCCCCGGCCGGGCCACCGTCACCGGAGGAGCCCCTCAGCCCGCTGCCTGCGATCGTCGCGATCGTCCCGTTCGCGTCGACCCGCCGGATACGATCGTTCCCCAGGTCGGCGATCAGCAGGTTCCCCTTTGCGTCCAGCGCAACGCCTCGGGGATACGACAACCGCGCCGAGGCGGCCGGCCCGTGGTCGACCGAGTAGCCGTTCACGCCTGTCCCCGCCACCGTGGTGATGACGCCGGTCCGGCTGACCTTGCGGATGCGATGATTGCCGTCATCGGCGACGAAGATGTTGCCTGACGCATCGACGTCCACGTCGAGCGGATAGTTGAGCTGCGCGGAGGTCGCGAGGCCGCCGTCGCCTGCGTAGCCCCCCACTCCCGCGCCGCCGACGGAGTCGATGAGCCCGCCCGATGTGATCCTGCGGATGCGGTGATTGAATGCGTCGGCGACGTAGACGCTGCCGGCCGAGTCCGCCGCGACCCCATACGGGCCGTCGAGCCGCGCCGACGTCGCTTGGCCGCCTTCACCCGAGTAGCCCGGGTTGATGCCTGCGATGGTGACGATCGTGTCCGTGCCGGAGACGGCGAGAGCTCCCGTGGGCGCAATGCCGGCGGCGATGGCGACGACGAACGGCGTCACCAGCCAGCGGAGCGGCCGAGCGCGCACGGTCACGGTCGCCTCGCGCGGGGAAAGGTGGGATGCCGCGCGCTCATCGTCGTCGGTATGTTCGGCAGCCAGGCATCACGCTTGAGAGCCGGAGCGTTCTCAGGCGGCTGCGCGCGCCGCGGCGACCGCCAGCTGGTCGGCGCGGTCGTTGAGCGCCTTGTGCGCGTGCGCGGCGCCCGTCTCGTGCCCGCGGACCCAGTGCCAGCGCACGTCGTGGCGCGCAAGCTCGGCGTCGAGCGCCTTCACGAGGTCCTGGTTCTTGACCGGGCCCCCGCCGGCCGTCTTGTAGCCCTTGCGCTTCCAACCGACGATCCACTTGGTCATCGACTCGAGCATCAGCCGCGAGTCGGTGACGACGCACACGCGGCTCCCGGCCGGCAGCGAGCGCAGGCCCTCCAGCGCCGCGGTGTACTCCATCCGGTTGTTCGTCGTGTGGCCTTCGCTGCCGGAGAGCTCCTCGTGCGCGCCGTCGGGCCAGACCACGATCGCCGCCCATCCGCCCGGGCCGGGGTTGCCTGAGCACGCACCGTCGGTCCACACGAGCACCTCGCCCTCGCGCGGCTCCAGCGGAAGCTCCCGCTCGGGCGGGCGGCGACGGGCGGGGGGACGGCGAGCGGCGGGCATCGCGGCGATCGTACGGACCGCACCGGACGCGACGCCGGACCACGTCGGCTCGCGCCGGACGGACGTCTGCTCGGACGGGCACGCCGCGCCCGCTGGACCGCGTCCTATCCTCGCGGGATGCGCCAGGAGCTGCGGCCACTCTTCGACCGCGTCGTGATCAAGGAGCTCGAGCCCGACCGGATCCGCCAGTCCGGGCTCGTCGTCCCGCCCGGAACGCACGAGCCGCCGCCCCAGCACGGGATCGTGCTCGCCGTCGGGCCGGGCATCGACTGGTGGGAGTCCGCCGGCGTCTCGATGCCCGTCCGGTCGGGCGACCACGTGGTGTTCCCGGCATCGGCCGGCGTGTGGGTGGAGGTCGAGGAGGAGAAGCTGCTGGTCTGCCGCGTAGGCGAGCTGCTCGGGGTGCTCGAGACCGCCGAGGAGCGCTCACAGGCCCAGCAGGGCGCGTCCTAGCCGCGAGTCGCCGCCAACCGGCGAGTGAGGAGGCGCGGCGACGTCACCGGTTTGGGGGCGCTTCCGTCGCGACCGTCGAAGCGAGCCTTCGGCGACCATCGCCCTCGTCGTCCTCCGCCACCAGGGTGACGTGGCGCAGGAGGTCGGCCAGCACGCGGCGCTGCTGAGACGTGAGGCCGCTGAACAGCACCCGGTCCCGGTTGACGTGAGCCGCCCACGCCTCGTCGATCAGCTGCCGACCTGTGGTGCTGAGCTCGACGATCACCCCGCGCCGATCGATGGGGCTGGGACGCCGGTGCACCAGCTTGCGCTGCTCGAGCCGCTCGAGCTGCTGGCTGACCGCACCCGACGTCACCGTGACGTTGCGGAGCAGCTCGGTGGGGGTCAGTTGGAATGGTGGCCCCGCGCGTCGTAGGGCCACCAGCAGCCAGAAGTCCCCGAGCCCGAGCGCGAAGCGCGCGAGCGAGCGGGCCGTGGCGGCCTCCACCAAGCGGCCGGCGCGCGTGATCCGCGACAGCAGCTCGACCGCTTGTGCATCGAGGTCAGGCCGCTCTCGCTCGGTTTGCTCGACGATCCGATCCACCGCGTCCATCCGGGTCTGGGGCATTGGCGATTACTTTAGCGCTCAGCCACTTGACTCTAGAGTAAGTACTAAGTATCTTAGGCGTTAGAAGACTTCCCGGACTGCTGAGAGGAGGGCTGCGATGGACGGATTCGTGCATGAAGCCCTGCCCGTTCGCATCGTGTTCGGAACCGGCGCGCGCCGGCGTGTGCCCGAGGAGCTGGCTCGACTCGGCGCGCGCCGGGCGCTGCTGATCGCCGGCGGCTCTCAGCGCGCCGCCGCCGCCGACATCCGGGAGGCGCTCGGCGCCTCGTGTGCCGCGACCCTGACCGATGTCAGCGAGCACGTGCCCCGTCACGCCGTCACGGCCGCCGCAGAGCGAGCGCGGGCGGTGCGCGCCGACGCGCTGGTGGCGATCGGCGGTGGCTCGGCAACCGGGCTGGCGAAGGCGGTGGCGGTCGACGACCAGCTTCCCATCCTCGCTCTGCCCACCACTTACGCGGGATCGGAGATGACGCCGATCTACGGCGTCACCGCCGACGGCCACAAGCGCATCGAACGCAGCCTCGCCGCCCTTCCGCGCACCGTCGTCTATGACGCCGAGCTCACCGCTGCGCTGCCGCCGGCCATCACCGCGGCCAGCGGCATGAACGCCATCGCCCACTGCGTGGAGGGCACCTGGGCGCGTGGGGCGACCCCGCTCACCGACCTGCTCGCGGAGGAGGCCATCCGGACGCTGTCGGGAGGCCCTCCCCCGCGCGGTCGCCGTACCCGAAGACCTCGATGCCCGCGAAAGCTGCCTGTGGGGCGCCGCGCTGGCCGGCATGGTCCTGGCCGTCGCGGGCACCGGCCTGCACCACCGGCTCTGCCACGTCCTGGGCGGCGGCTTCTCGCTGTCGCACGGCGGAGTCCACGCGGCGCTGCTGCCGCACGTGGTCGCCACCAACGGCCCGGCACATCCGCGCGCGTTCGAGCGGCTGCGCTCGGCCCTCGACACCGACGAGCCCGCCGGCGCGCTGTTCGATCTCGCCGCCGAGCTGGGTGCCCCCACCAGCTTGGGGGAGCTGGGGCTGAGGTCCGACGAGCTGCCGACGGTGCTGGAAGCGGCGAGTGACGTGGCGGCCGCGAACGACCCGCCGCTGCAGCCCGCCGAGCCGCTGCACCTGCTCGTCGGCGCCCGCGAGGGTCGCCGGCCGAGCCCCGTTGCGACGAGCGTCCGATCCGCCACACCGACACGCAGGCGACCGCAAGCCATGCCGTCGCCCGACATCGAGCGCGAGGCAGTCACGTGAACCAGAACAGCCCGGCGACCGCGATCGTCGACACCCACCGCCACCTCATCGGGCCGGCGACCTCGGCGCGCATGGCCGAGGTGGGCATCTACGACCCCGGCCGCCCGCTGCCGCAGGCCACCGACATCGACCTCTTCCTCCACGAGGACTTCGTCGACCAGGAGGTATCGGTCCAGCGCCAGCGAGCCGGCGGCGTCACGACCGCGGTGGTCAGCAGCGGCGGGCAGGTGGAGTTCCAGGCTCGCGACGTCTGGCGGATGGCGCCCTCCGAGGCGGTAAAGCGGATCCTGGAGGACCGCCTCGCGCTGCGCGAGCTCTACCCGGACGACGTCGAGATCATGGTCGACGTCGACCCCTTCGACGAGCGCTGTGCGGTCACCGCGATCGAGGCGCTCGAGCGCCACGACGCCAAGGCGATCAGCGTCGCCTCGAGCTGGGGCGTCGGAGGCGAGCGGCGCTTTCTGGACGACCCCGATGCCACGTGGCTGTGGGAGCTCTCCTCGGATCGCGACATACCGGTTCACATCCACCCCCCGATGGTCCCGATCGGCCACGAGGCCCAGGTGGAGTTCCGTCTCATGGAGGCGATCGGGCGGCCCTTCGACACCACGATGACGGCCGCGCGGCTCATCTGCGCCGGCGTGCTCGACCGTTTCCCGCACCTGCGGCTGATCGCCGTGCACATGGGGGGCGCGTTGGCACCGGTCATCGGCCGGCTCGGCTTCGGCTGGCGGTTGAACTACGAGGGGATGCCCGACCACGGCCGCGCGCTGCGCAACCAGCGCCACCCGGAGGAGTACCTGCGATCGAACTTCTGGGTCGACGTGGTCGGCTTCTCGCCCGGCGGCATCCGCCACGCGATGAGCGTGTTCGGAGACGACCGGGTCATGTTCGGCAGCGACTACGGGCCGGTGCCGATCAGCCCCCGGGAGCATGTCGACCTCGTGCGCGCCCGCCTGCGCGCACATGTCTACCGGTCGATCAAGCGCACCCCGGCGCAGGCGACGCTCGGCGAGAGCAAGGCGACCGCGCCCACGGACCTGACTCTTACGCAGAGCTGACGCTTCTTGCGCTACGCCCTCAAACGAAGAACGCAACCGAGCAGAAAGGATCGCGATGTTCTCGCACGATGACCGGAAGTTCGATGTCGCGCTGGCACTCCTGCGAGCGATGATCGGCGCGGTGTTCGTCGCCCATGGCGCACAGAAGCTCTTCGGAGCCTTCGGTGGGGGCGGCCTCGACGGCACGGCGGACCAGATGCGCGGGCTCGGAATGGAGCCGGGCGGGTTCTTCGCCGTTCTGGCGGGGCTGTCGGAGTTCGGCGCCGGCCTGCTCTTCCTCGCCGGGCTGCTCACGCCACTCGCCGGCGCCGCCGTGATCGGAGTCATGGTGATGGCGATCCTCCAGGTGAACGGCCCCAACGGCTTCTTCGTCCAGGACGCCGGGTTCGAGTACAACCTCATGCTCATCGTCGTGGCGATCGCGCTCGTCGTCGCCGGTCCGGGTCGCTACAGCCTCGATCGCGCGTTCGGCGTCGATCGGTTGACCGCCCGACTCGGGCGCTCGCGCAGCCGGCCCGCCGCGAGCGCCTGATGCTCGACCGCAAGCGGTGGCAGGGCCGGGTCTTCATCGGGGGGACATGGGAGCAGCCGAGCGGGGGCACGATCGAGGTCCGTGAGCCGGCCACCGGGGAGCTGCTGGCGCGCGCGGGCGCGGCGAGCGCCGCCGACGTCAGGCGCGCCGGCGAGCACGCCGCCGAGGCCCAGCCCGACTGGGCACGCACGCCGGGCGCAGCCAGGGCCGCGGTGATGCGCACAGCCGGGCTGCTGCTCGAGCGGCAGTCCGGCGAGATCGCCAGGTGGATCATGCGCGAGACGGGATCCGTCCGGCGCAAGGCGCAGTTCGAGATCGAGGCCTCCTTCTCGGAGTTCATGGAGGCCGCGGCACTGGCCACCCAGTCGCAGGGCGAGCTCCTTGCGCCGACCGAGGCCGGCCAGACCAACCTCGCCCGGCGCCTGCCGATCGGCGTCGTCGGCGCGATCACGCCGTGGAACTCTCCCCTCATCCTCGCCATGCGGGTGCTCGGACCGGCGCTCGCGCTCGGCAACGCGGTCGTGCTCAAGCCCGATCCGCAGACCCCCGTCTCGGGCGGCGTGATCGTCGCGCGGCTGCTCGAGGAGGCCGGCCTGCCCGCCGGAGTCCTCCAGGTCCTCCCCGGCGGCGCCGACGTGGGCGAGGCGATCGTCACCGACGAGCGCATCGAGATGGTCTCGTTCACCGGCTCGACCGAGGCCGGCCGGCGCGTGGGCGCGCTCGCCGGCGCGCGGCTCAAGAAGGTCTCGCTCGAGCTGGGCGGCAACAACGCGATCATCGTCCTCGACGACGCCGACCTCGAAGCCGCGAGCTCCGCGGCGTCGTTCGGCGCCTTCTTCCACCAGGGCCAGATCTGCATGACCGCGGGTTGCCACCTCGTCGCGGAGGGCATCGCGGAGCGCTACGGCGAGCTGCTCGCCGCGCGCGCGGGGCGGCTCGCCGTCGGCGACCCCAACACGGCCGACGTCGCCATCGGGCCGATGATCAACGACGCGCAGGTGGAGCGGGTCGACCGGATCGTGCACGAAACCGTGGCGGCCGGCGCCACCGTGCTGGCCGGGGCGACCCACGACGGGTTGTTCTACCGCCCGACGGTCCTGGATGCCGTCACCGAGTCGATGCCCGCCTTCGCCGAGGAGATCTTCGGCCCCGTCGCGCCGATCAGCGTCTTCGCGAGCGACGACGATGCGATCCGGCTCGCCAACCGAACCGCCTACGGCCTCGTGGCCTCCGTCCAGACCACCTCGCTGTCGCGCGGGCTGGCGGTCGCCGAGCGGCTTCGCACCGGGATCGTCCACATCAACGACCAGACGATCGCGGACGTCGCGAACGCGCCGTTCGGCGGCATGGGCCACTCAGGCAACGGCGGGCGCTTCGGCTCGCCGTCCAACCGGGAGGAGTTCACCCAGTGGCAATGGCTGACGTTTCGCGAGCAGCAGAAGACCTACACGTTCTGACGCCGATGAACAGCCGAACACGAAACCTGGCGCACGAGGACCTCACCCGAGCCGTGCTCGCGAGCTTCGACGGCTCGAGCTCCGAGCGGTTCCAGACCGTCGTGCAGGGCATGGTCCGGCACCTGCACGCGTTCGTCAGCGACGTCAAGCTGACCGAGGAGGAGTGGCGCACGGGCATCGACTTCCTCACCCGGACGGGCCACATCACCGACGACAAGCGCCAGGAGTTCATGCTGCTCTCAGACGTCCTCGGCGTCTCGATGCTGGTCGTCGGGCTCGGCAGCCAGCTCGAGGAGGCCACCGAGTCCACGCTCGTCGGGCCGTTCTTCGTGGCGGGCTCGCCCCGGCTGGCGAACGGCGGCGACATCGCCCGCGGCGCCTCCGGGGAGCCGTGCCTCATGCAAGGCCGGGTCCTCACCGTGACCGGCGAGCCGATCGCGGACGCGCACATCGAGGTCTGGCAGGCCGACGACCAGGGCTTTTACGACGTTCAGTACGAGGAGCTGTCCGAGCCACGGGGCCGCGGGCACCTGTGCTCGAGCGAGGACGGGCGCTACTGGTTCTGGTCGGTCAAGCCCGAGGCCTATCCGCTCCCCACCGACGGCCCGGTGGGAGAACTGCTCGACGCGGCGAACCGAAGCCCGATGCGTCCCGCGCACCTTCACTTCATGGTCAGAGCGGAAGGCCTCAAGACGCTGGTCACCCACGTCTTCCTCGACGGCGACGAGTACCTCGACACCGACGCCGTCTTCGGCGTGAAGGGCTCGCTGATCGCGAGCTTCGTCCGTCACGAGGCCGGCACCGCGCCTGACGGCTCGGCGGTGGCGGTTCCCTACCACACGTTGGACTACGACCTGGTGCTGCGGCCGTCCACCCCCGCGCCCGATCAGAGCGCCTCGCGATAGGGCGCGCCGGTGTGCGCGGCGAGCCACTCGCGCGACGAGCCGGGAGCGACCTCGGTCAGCACTAGCCCGTCCGCGCCGACCTCGAACGTCGCATGCTCGGTGACGATCAGGTCGACCGGTCGCTCGGCCGTCACCGGCAGGCTGCACTCCGCCACGATCTTCGGCTCACCCGCCTTCGTCGTGTGCGTCGTCGCGACGATCACCCGGCGCGCGCCGACGAGCAGGTCCATCGCGCCGCCGACGCCGAGGATCGGCTTCCCCGGCAGCGCCCAGTTGGCCACGCGGCCGCGCGCGTCGACCTCGAGCACCCCGAGCACCGCCACGTCGACGTGCCCGCCGCGGATCATCGCGAACGACTCGGAGCTGGAGAAGTAGGCGGCGCCCAGGGTCTCCGAGACCGGCAGCTTGCCGGCGTTGACCAGGTTGACGTCGACCGCGTCGCCGTCGGGCGTCGCGCCGACGCCCAGCATCCCGTTCTCGGTGTGCAGGACGACCGGCCGACCCTCGAGGTGGTCGGCGACAAGCGTCGGGATGCCGATGCCGAGGTTGATCACCTCGCCGTCGCGCAGGTGGCGCGCGACGCGCGCGGCGATCCTCGCCACCACCGCGCTCACAGCGTCACCTGCGCGCGTACCAGGTAGTCGACGAACAGGTGGGGCGTCGCGACGCGCTCCGGCGCGATCGTCCCGGCCGGGACGATCGCGTCGACCTCGGCCACGACGACCTTCGCCGCGGTCGCCATGTCCGGGTTGAAGTTGCGGGCCGTCTTGTCATAGACCAGGTTGCCGAGCGCGTCCGCGGTGCGCGCGCGGATCAGCGCGATGTCGGCGCGCAGCGACGTCTGCAACAGGTAGCGGACGCCCTCGATCTCGCGCTCCTCGCGGCCCTCGGCGAGCTTGGTGCCGAACGCGGTCGGCGTGTAGAAGCCGCCGAGCCCTGCTCCGCCGGAACGGATCGCCTCGCTGAGGGTTCCCTGCGGGAGCAGGTCGACCTCGATCTCGCCACGTGCGTGCGCGGCGACGACGTCCGGGTTGCTCGTGAAGTAGGAGCCGATCGCGCGGCGCACGCCGCCGGCCAGCAGCAGCGCGCCCAGCCCGCGGCCCGGCTCGCCGAGGTTGTTGGAGACGATCGTCAGCTCGCGCGCCCGCTCGCTCGCCACGAGTGCCTCGATCAGCGTCAGCGGGGCCCCGACGAGGCCGAAGCCGCCGACCATCACGGTGTCGCCGCGCTGGACCTGCGCGACCGCGCGCTCGGCGCTGACGACCTCGACCCCCATGGGCGCCATTCTCGCGCCCGCCGTGCGGAATCGAGATACTTCTTCGATCGCCACCCAGACCTACGAGGTATCGTTCCGGGGTGTGGAGTTCCGGCACCTGCGGTATTTCGTCGCCGTCGCCGAGGAGGGTGGCTTCACGCGCGCGGCCGCGCGGCTGCACATGGCCCAGCCGCCGCTGAGCACGCAGATCCGCCGGCTCGAGGCGCTGCTCGGCGTCGAGCTGTTCGACCGCTCCCGGCGCGCGATCCGGCTGACCGGCGCCGGCCACGCGCTGCTGCCCGAGGCGCGCGGGCTGCTCGCCGAGCGCGAGCGGGCGATCGCGCTGGTGCGCCGCGTCGGCGGCGGCGAGGTCGGGCGGCTGGCCGTCGGCTTCATCCCGTCCGCGTCCAACAGCGCGCTGCCGCCGATCCTGCGGGCCTACGGGCGTGACTTCCCCGACGTCGAGCTCGAGCTGCGCGAGCTCTCCCCGGACGCGCTCGTCGCCGGCCTGCACGACCGCCGGCTCGACGTCGCGTTCTTCTACCGGCCGCTCCGCGACGAGGCGCTCGAGCAGCGGGTGGTGGCGCGCGAGCCGCTCGTCGCGTCGCTGCCCGCCGGTCACCCGCTGGCCGCCGGGGACACCGTCGACGTCGCCGACCTGGCCGGCGAGCCGTTCGTGCTGCCGGCCCGCCACGAGCTGCCGGGCCTGCACGCCCAGGTCGTCGGCCTCTGCCGCGAGCACGGGTTCGTGCCGCGCGCCGCACAGGACGAGGTCTGGCTCGTGCAGACCCTCATCGGCCTCGTCGCCGCCGGCGTCGGCGTCGCGCTGCTGCCGGCCTCGACCGAGCAGCTGCACCGCACCGGCGTCGAGTACCGCCCGCTGCATCCGGCGACGCGCGAGCTCGAGCTGATCGCCGCCTGGCGCCACGAGCCGGCGTCGCCGGTGCTCGCCGGCTTCCTCGCGACGCTCGCGCCGGCGGACGCATGAGGCGCCGCTCGCGCCGGCGCGTCTCAGCGCGAACGCAGGTCGAGCTGACCGGCGTAGGGGCCGCGCCCCGTCATGTTGGCCGCGCCGCAGCGTGAGCCGAGCAGGATCGCGTCCCGCATCGACATGCCCGCGGCGAGCCCGGTGGTGATGCCGGCCGCGAACGAGTCGCCCGCGCCGTAGGCGTCCACGCGCGGTCCGGGGAGCGGCAGCGACTCCCACGTCCCGCTGCCGGCCTCGCCGTCCCAGCGGCCGCCCTTGGAGCCCAGCGTCGTCACGACGGTCCGTGGCGGCGGGTCAAGGGCGCCGGGATCGAGCTCCTCCCCCGCGTCCTTGCCCGAGTGCACCAGCACGTCGACCGCCACGCCGGCCTCCATCAGCGCGTCCTCGGCGCGCGGCGTCGCCACGATCACGCGCGCCCGGCGCGCCCCATGCAGGGCCGCGGGATCGCCACCGGTGAAGTAGATCCCGCCGACGTCGTCGAGCGCGTCCCACGGCAGGGGATCGTCGCCGTGCGGCACCAGCCGGTCGCCGAGGATCGTGATCGTGCGCTCGCCGTCGTCGTCGAGGTAGACGAAGCCGCGCCGCTGGGAACCGTCGCGTGCGCCGGCGTGGACGGTCACACCCTGGGCGGCGAGCTGCTCGGCGGTGCGACGTCCGTTCTCGTCGCCGGCCAGTGCGGTGAGGAACAGCGCGCCGCCGGCCAGCTTCGCCATCTGCACCGCCGCGACGCCACCGCCCCCCGCCGCCTGCGACCACCACTCCCCGGCGTGCAGGATCTCGCCGGGTCGCGGCAGCCGCCCGACGACCGCGAAGTCGACCCACTCGACGTGGCCGACCACCGCGACGCGCGCTTGCACCAGCCCCTCCATCGGCGCGGATGATGCCAGCGCGGCGCTCACCCGCGCAGCGGCGCGGCCGCGAACTCGGCCATGCCGGCGTCGAAGTCCTCTCGCGCGCGGAAGCCGAGCCGCTCGGCCGCGCGGTCGGGTGCGGCGACGACGTGGCGCACGTCGCCGGCGCGCCACTCCCCCGTGACCCGCGGCGCGGCTTCGGGCGCCGCGTCGCAGGCCCGCGCCAGAGCACGCGACATGTCGAGCACCGTAGGGGGCGTCCCGCTCGCCACGCTGAACGCGCCCGGGACCGGGTCGGGCCCCGTGAGCGCGCGGACGTTCGCGCGGGCCACGTCGCGCACGTGGACGAAGTCGCGCCGCTGGCCGCCGTCCTCGAACACGCGCGGCGCGCGCCCGGCCGCGTAAGCGGAGCGGAAGATGCTCGCGACGCCGGCGTACGGCGTGTCGCGCGGCATGCGCGGGCCGTAGACGTTGTGGTAGCGCAGCGCCGTCACGGGCACGCCGGTCTCGCGGCCGAACACGCTGCACAGGTGCTCCTGCGCGAGCTTGGTCGCGGCGTAGACGCTGCGCGGATCGAGCGTCGCGTCCTCCGGGACGGTCAGCGCGGCGAGCGGCCGGCCGCAGTGCGGGCACGGCGGCTCGAAGCGGCCGGCGTCGAGGTCGGCGGGCACGCGCGGGCCCGGCGCGACGATGCCGTGCTCGGGGCACCGGTAGCGCCCCTCCCCGTAGACGACCATGCTCGAGGCGAGCACCAGCCGGCCCGCGAAGCCCCGGGCTGCCAGGGCGCGCAGGAGTTGGGCGGTGGCATAGTCGTTATGAGCGACGTAATCGGGTACGTCACCAAAATCGACGCCGAGCCCGACCATCGCCGCCTGGTGACAGACCGCCGCAGCCCCGTCCACCGCCCGGGCGGCGACGTCCGCATCGCGCAGGTCGCCCTCGATCCACTCCGCGACGGGATCGAGGTAGTCCGGACGCTCGCGGTGGGCCGCGGGCAGCAGCGCGTCGAGCACACGCACCTCGTGGCCGTCGGAGAGCAGCAGATCGACGACGTGGGAGCCGATGAAACCGGCGCCGCCGGTGACGAGGATCGGTGCGGGCATGGGCAGCGCAGCCTACGGATCGGCGTCTGTAATCCGCTCGTAGCTTCTGGCGCGTAGGAATCAGAGATGCCCGATGTGGTCCTGCCGGTGCTGGACGAGCGTGACGCGCTCCCGTGGGTACTCGAACGCGTGCCGCCGGACTACGTCCCGATCGTGGTCGACAACGGCTCGAGCGACGGGTCCGGCGAGCTGGCTGAGCGGTTGGGCGCGCAGGTGGTGCGCGAGCCGCGGCGCGGGTTCGGCGCCGCCTGCTGGAGCGGGCTGGCGGCGGCGCGCGCCGAGGTGGTCTGCTTCATGGACTGCGACGCGTCGTTCGACCCGCGCCAGCTTCCGCGCGTCGCCGATCCGGTGACGGCCGGCCGCGGCGACCTCGTGCTCGGGGCCCGCGCGCCCACGCCCGGCGCATGGCCGGCCCACGCGCGCGCCGCCAACGCCGTGCT